>NZ_CP007739.1:2805000-3105000 GCF_000724485.1 Bacillus methanolicus MGA3
TGCTTCATCATATCCTTTATTTGAAACGCTGCTGCTTCCGTAATCACAAGAACGTCTTGCATTTTGTTTTCCCGCCTTTCTAAAAAATAACTCCTTTTATTTATAGTATATACATTAAGGTAACAGTACTCAACTGCGGCAACTTGAAGGAAAATAACGGTGTTTGTTTTACAATATTGGCACACTTTTCTTGATATATAGTCCTTTTTACACAAAACTACTGTATAATCATAATAACAACATAAGCATCTAGAACTATTAGCATTTCAAGAAGGTGATTGAATGGCCGGGCTTACGCCTCTTTACAACAAAACTTATCAATGCATGATGTGCAAAAATACGTTTTCCACCAAAAAAGTCCGTTCCCGATTTGTCAAAGTAACAGGCTACGATTCAGACTTCCGTCCGGTTTATGAATCAGATGAAAACAATCCCATCCTTTACTTTATTAATGTCTGCCCTCATTGCGGCTTCTCATTTTCTGATGATTCTTCGCCATATTTTCCTCCTGGTACGAAAGAAGAAATTACACAGAAAATTTGCAAACAGTGGGTTCCACAAAATTTTGGTCAAGAGAGAACCGTGATCGATTCAATTAAAACGTATAAGCTCGCTGCCTATTGTGCTACTCTAAAGAAAGAAAAACATATTGTTATTGCTGGAATGTATATGCGGCTTGCATGGTTGTATCGGTCTATCAATAATGTGATGCAAGAACAACGTTTTATGAAACTTGCGATTAACGAATACATGGAATCGTACTCTAATGGTGATTATCAAGGAACTCAAGTATCGGAAATCAGAATTCTCTATTTAATCGGAGAGCTTTCGAGAAGAATTCATAATATCAAACAAGCAACCCAATTTTTTTCAAAAGTCATCGAAAAGCAGAGCCGAACTGTTGAAACAAAAATTGTTGGCATGGCAAAAGACAGATGGCATGAGATAAGGGAGCTCCAAAAAAATACCTAAAAAAAGATGGCTCCAATATTTGGCCATCCTTTAAAATGAAGCCTATTTTCTTGTTAGGGTTGGGGTTTAAAACTCATGCACGTTTTCTGTGGAAAAGGGGCGGAGCTGCGCCAACAAACATAAAAATGTTAATCTGCGTGAGCAAGAACCTTTTTTAGTATTGTAAATAGTTAGTGCCTGGCTCCGCTCACACCGCCTTATTATGTTGGTTATGTTTTATGAATGATGCCTATTTCCATGTTATAGTTGGAAGTTTAAAACGAATTCACGTTTTCTATTAAAACATCGGATTTTCCTCCAGGAATTGATATATATTTTCTACCAACTCATCAGGAGTTTCCCCGGTAACAAGCTCACCATTTACAAGCGCAAATAAATGTTCTGCACATTTCCCGCAATAACCAAGACATCCATATTCTATAATGTCCAGGTTCGGGTCTCTTTCCAACTGTTCGAGAGCAGCATGAGAGCCCCTGGCCAAGTTTCTGATGCAGAACTCTATGATAGGCTTAATCATCTCCTTCACCTCTCTACAAAATTTAATGCTACAATTTTTATTAGAAAATCGCAAGCACCTCGTTTAAGTACCAAAGAAGTCTTGAGAGGCAGATTATGATGTCAATTGCTTCTATATTATAAGAGGAGAAAATATCCCGAAAGAGCTGAACACAATGAAAATTACAAATACCACTAAATGTATGTTCTTGTCAAGTTTTCAACTTAAAAATGTTGTGATTTTGTGACAATTTCGTTATACTCATGTTGGTATTAAATTTTGACGAAAAATTTCAGTTAATTAGATTTTTAAACAACAAGTTTTAAAGAAAAACAAGCGGCAGTCTCTTTTATGTTCACTCTGTAAACGATAACATTTTTTGCTTTACCATTTTTTAATAATTGTGTTCCACTAAATGATTTGCACTTTATGAACAAAGGGATTCGAAAGTTACTTATCCGCTTCCATCACAGAAAAAAAGGGGTTATTTGCATGAAAAATCTAGTGTTGCTAGGCGGCGGTTACGGAGGCATGAGAATACTACACCGTCTTTTGCCAAATCATTTGCCTGAGGATGTATCTATTACACTTATCGATCGTGTTCCATACCATTGTTTAAAAACTGAATATTATGCTCTCGCTGCGGGAACAATTTCAGATCATCACATCCGGGTACCATTTCCAGAACATCCGCGGTTAAATATTAAGTTCGGTGAAATTACAGGAATTGACCTTAAGGAAAAGAAGGTTTTTCTAAAAGATCAGGAATCGGTTCAATATGATGACCTCGTGATTGGCCTTGGCTGCGAAGACAAATATCATAATGTACCTGGAGCCGATCTTTATACCTATAGCATTCAGACAATTGAAAAATCAAGATGCACTTATCAAGCCCTTAATAACCTTGAACCCGGATCAACTGTCGCAATTGTCGGCGCAGGATTAAGCGGAGTGGAGCTGGCAAGCGAATTAAGTGAAAGCCGGGAAGATCTTCAAATTAAGTTGTTTGACAGGGGAAGCCACATTTTATCAGCCTTCCCGAAACGGTTAAGTACTTATGTGGAAAACTGGTTTGACAATCACAATGTAGAAATTGTGAATAATGCAAACATTACGAGAGTTGAAGAAAATGTGCTATTCAACCATGACATTCCTGTTCATTGTGATGCGATCGTTTGGACTGCAGGTATCCAGCCGAATAAGGTTGTTAGGGAATTAGATGTAGAAAAGGATAGACAAGGAAGAGTAGTGCTGACTCCTCAGCACAATCTTCCGAATGACGAGCATGTTTATGTTGTAGGCGACTGTGCAAGCCTTCCTCATGCTCCGAGCGCCCAGCTTGCAGAAGGCCAGGCAGAACAAATTGTCCAGGTTCTGTTAAAACGTTGGAACGGCGAACAGCCGCCGGAAAGTTTTCCGCCAATCAAACTTAAAGGAATTCTTGGATCCCTTGGCAGAAAACATGGTTTTGGTTTAGTCGCAGACCGCCCTATTACAGGACGTGTTCCCCGCCTATTGAAATCAGGCGTACTATGGATGTATAAGTATCATAATGGATAAATATGAATAACAATTCAAAAAACAATGAGATATTGATATATAATGATTCTTGTAAAAAAGTGAATTAATGTATGTCAAATAATCCAAATTTGAGCGGGTAATATGCAGGTATTTCCCGCCTTTTTATTTCCTTAATACCCACTCCTTTTCAGACATCATTCCATAAAGTATTAAAAAAAACGAAAAGGAGATGTACTGATGGAAATACCTGTTTCTGGATTTATGTACCATTCAGATCATTCAGACCCCATGCATTCTCATCACCTTTATATAACCACCTGGGATGGAAGACCTGTTTCTGTCCATGTCCACGAATATAAAGGAGTCACCTCTTATGATGCAGGACATAATCACAGATATGCCGGAACTACTGAACCCGCTCCGAGTGGCGTCCAACATACCCACAAATACTTTACCTTTACTTCTTTTGATGATGGACATAGACATCAGATTCGTGGAATTACTGGTACTGTTATACCCCTTCCTGGAGGCGGCCATTATCACGAATTTAGTGGTGTTACTACAGTAGAGGGAACAAATCCTCATAGACATAAATATCGTGGAAGAACAAATTAATAATTTTATTCTGTATTGAAGGGGTCTGGCCCTTTACAAATTGTTTTTCGCTTCCCAATTCTTGCAAATTTTTTACCAAAAAATTTTAAAATACTTGTAACATTTATCGAAATCTTTCGTCTTTTTAAATGAAAAAAAATTGGGGAGGTAAAATCGATGAAAAAATTTTTTTCACTGGTCATGGCTGCTGTATTTTTGTTGACTTTTAGTTTTGGTGCTTCTGCTCAAACAAAATCTGCTCAAACAAAAAATGATCTAACAAGCAGTCAAGCAATCAAACTTGCCTTAATTGCTCGACAACATTATTGGGACACAATGAATGGCCACATTCAAAAAGTAAAAAATTCAAAGTGCTCGTCAAAAACATTTATTTATAAAGGAACTGAGTATCGATATTTCTGCAGTGAGCTTGATACTAAAGAGAAACTTGTTAAATACTTGAATGAAATTTTTACCTTAAACGCAATCAACAAAGGAATTAAAAAGTATAGATTCATTGAATATCATGGTAAACTTGCACAGCCAAATGCAGACAGTGGAAGTTTACTTGAATGGAATAAAGCAAAAGCAAAGTTAATTTATCAAAGAAAAGACATTCGCTTATATGAGTTCACTGTTCCATACGGAAACCCAGTAAAGTATGAAAAGAGAAAAGTTACTTTCGTTAAAGTAAGAAATAAATGGCAAATAAATGCATTTGATGCTGTTAGATAATACACCGCATTCTTCACACAGTTAATGTGTCCACCGCAAAATGCCAAAAGAGGCTGTCTCTAAAGAGTCTGACCCCATGTGTTTTATCAATATATAGCACATTTATCCAACATTATGTCCTATATATTGTGTTATGGGGTCTGACCCTCAGTTTTTTGAGACGGCCTCTTTTTAGTTAATTTCCAGCAGCCTCTCATTATTCTGCCTTATATCCATATTTCTCCATTTCCGCAAATATTGTTTTTAATCTTGGATTCCCTTCTCCAACTATTTTATCTTCGATTAGCACAACCGGATAAAACATATCCTGGTCGATCACTTTTCTGGCGAATTTTTTCTTGTTTTCGTCTTCTGGCGGGTTAAAAATATCGACATATGAAATTTTAAAAGGCTGATTAGGAAACTTTCTGGCCATTGCAGCTTCCAGCCACTCGAACGTTTCTTTTGAAGAAGGAAGATTCACACAGCTCGCACAAAGCTGTTCTGCCCCATATACGACAATTTCCACTTCTTTTTTTTCCACGTATTCCACTTCCCTATTCATCTCTCTTATTTTCATTATACAACACCATTGCATTGAAAAATACCATTAGAAACTTGACTGGCACCGCATTTCGATTCCTTTTTCCAATCATGATGGATTGATTTCCATTTCAATGGATAGATTTTTACCCTCATTCTGAATATAATAAGATTATGAAAGGAGTCGATTCAAAATGTCAGATTTAGAAATGAAAGAGCAAGTACAGGAGATACTAGATAAGCTGCGTCCGTTCCTCCTTCGTGACGGTGGAGACTGCGAACTAGTGGATGTTGAAGATGGCATTGTAAAACTTCGCTTACTAGGTGCTTGCGGAAGCTGCCCAAGTTCAACAATCACTCTGAAAGCTGGAATTGAACGCGCGCTGCTAGAAGAAGTTCCTGGAGTAGTTGAAGTAGAACAAGTATTCTAATATCGTATACTTTCAGAATATGTTAAAAGCGATTTCGTTCATTCACGAAATCGCTTTTTTTTAGTGGAAAAGGGGCGAAGCTGCGCTGACAAATATTAAAATGTTAATCTGCTTGAGCCAAGAACCTTGTTTAGTATTGAAAATAGTTAGTCCCTGGCTCCGCTCACACCGCCTTATTATGTTGGTTTTGTTTTTAAATGAGGCCTATTTCCATGTTAAGGTTGAGTTTAAAACTATACTCGTTTTCTGCTTATAAACAAGAAAGTTTTTCCGTTGTCACTTTGCTTCCAGTCCGATCAATTTTCAAATTTAACACTTCCATATCCGGCAATAAGTCCTTTAATAAAGAAGCTGTTCTTTCTCCTTTATCGGTTTCTGTACAGCAAATCACAGCAGGACCTGCTCCGCTTAATGCAACACCAAATGCTCCGAAATCAAAAGCATGATTCTCGATCAAGCCAAGATGTGGTACAAGGTTTCGGCGGTATGGCTGATGATACAAGTCATTTCTCATCATTTTTCCGGCCATTTCCCAGTTGCCGCTTATGAGCGATGCAACTAGCAGATTTGCGGTTGCTCCTGCCTGGACAGCTTCCTGAAATGACAGCTGTTCCGGCAATACTCCGCGTGAATCCTTCGTTAATAATTCATCTTTCGGAATCACCGCGACAACATCAAATGAAATATTGGAAAAAACAGCACAATTTACTTCTTCTGCTGTTTGCTGGCCAATGACGAGTCCGCCAAATAGTGAGGCCCCAACATTATCAGGGTGCCCTTCAATTCTTGATGCAATTTCAAGCTTTTCCTGTTTCGATAACGATAATTGGCACATTGTATCTGCTAACTCGATCGCGGCTACAATCGCTGCCGCACTAGATCCAAGTCCTCTTGCAAGCGGAATGCTGCTTTTTACTTTTAATTTGCATGGAGGCATCTCCCGCTGAAAAAGAGATGCTGTATAAATCGCTGTCTGGCTAATGAAGTTTGTCTCGTCTGTTGGGAGGGATTGCAGTTCTTCGGTAAGGAAAGTGATCTCCCATTTGCTGCTAATCTCCGCTGCAATGGTTAAATAAAGATTTAAAGCTAATCCAACCGAGTCAAACCCAGGTCCCAGGTTGGCTGTACTAGCAGGGACCTGGATGATGACCATTTCATCCTCGGTCATTGATGGACAACTCCCTTAATATGATCGCGAAGAGCTTCTTCATCATTCGGGAGAAGAACAGGCTTAACCGGACTGCAATCAATGGCTGTATTCGGATCCTTTAAACCATTTCCTGTAAGGACAGCGACAATTCTCGTTCCCTGCTCAATTTCACCATTTCGAAGCTGTTTATAAATCCCTGCCAAGGAAGCACATGATGCCGGTTCTGCAAAAATTCCTTCTGCTGAGGCCAATTTTCGGTATGCAATCAAAATTTCTTCATCACTGACTTCATCGATTTTCCCATTTGATTCTTTAGCAGCATCGACTGCAAGATGCCAGCTCGCAGGATTGCCAATTCGAATTGCTGTAGCAATAGTTTCAGGATTTTCAAAAACGCGGTTATGAACAATAGCGGCCGCACCTTCGGCTTCAAAACCATACATTTTCGGCAACTTATGCCCTTTTTTTGCATTATATTCTTTAAATCCTTTCCAGTATGCACTGATATTTCCTGCATTCCCAACCGGTATAGCTAATATGTCAGGCGCCTCTCCCAGCTGGTCGCATACTTCAAATGCGGCTGTTTTTTGCCCTTCAAGCCGGTAAGGATTAACTGAATTAACAAGTGTCACCGGTTCTTTCTTGCTAATATTTCGTACCATTTTAAGAGCATCATCAAAGTTCCCTTGAATCGAAAGTATTTCCGCCCCATACATCACCGCTTGCGCCACCTTGCCCATGGCGATTTTCCCTGCAGGAATAACGATTATGCAGCGCATTCCTGCTCTTGCTGCATACGCTGCGGCAGAAGCGGATGTATTTCCTGTTGAAGCGCAAATAACTGTATTGCTTCCAGCTTCTTTTGCTTTGGCGACAGCCATCACCATTCCACGGTCTTTAAATGAACCGGTCGGATTTGCTCCTTCTATCTTAACGTACAGATCTACCCCCCATTCCTTCGAGATATTTTCAAGCCTGATTAGCGGGGTATTTCCTTCATTCAATGTTAAAGCAGGCGTTTTCTCAGTAATCGGCAAATATTCTTTATAAGCTTCTAGAAGACCAGGCCATCTCATATTCTTGCACTCCCTTCAACCCGATACGAACTTTTTATTTCATGAACTGCATTTAAATCTCTTAATTTCACTAAAATATCTTCATAGTCTTGTAGAGATGCCTGGTGTGTAACAAGCACAATCTCTGCCAGACCATTTTCCTTTAAAGGCATCTGAAGAATTTTCTCGAAACTAACCGAATGCTCTGAAAATATGGATGTAATATTTGCAAAAACCCCAACCTCATCTTTTACGTGAAGCCTTAAAAAGAATTTGGAATAGATTTCGTCCGGCCCTTTTAACTTCTTTTGATATTGAGGAGTGACAGCGTTCGCTCCATTCACGCCAAGACGCATATTTTTCATAACTCCTACAAGGTCGGAAACAACGGCAGTGGCTGTTGGAAGGCTTCCTGCCCCCGGACCGTAGAACATCGTTTCACCGACGGCTTCCCCGTAAACATAAACCGCATTATATTCATCGTTTACAGAAGCAAGCGGATGAGAATCCGAAAGCAAAGTCGGCTGAACGCTAACTTCTACTTTTTCTCCTTCGCGGTGGGCAATTCCGATCAATTTCATCGTATAGCCTAATTGCTTCCCATATTGGATATCTTCTTCGGTAATTCTTGTAATTCCCTCTACTTTTACATCGTCCAAATCAATTTTCATGGAAAATCCGAGCGTTGCAAGGATGGCCATTTTTCTCGCAGCGTCAAGGCCTTCTACATCGGAAGCAGGATCGGCCTCAGCATATCCCAATTCCTGCGCTTCTTTCAACACTTCTTCATAAGCACGTCCATGCTTGCTCATTTTCGTTAAAATGTAGTTCGTCGTACCGTTCACAATTCCCATCATTTTTGTAATTCGGTCAGAAGCGAGGCCATCTACTAAACTTCTTAAAATTGGAATTCCGCCCGCTACACTTGCCTCATAAAAAAGGTCGCATCCGTTAGCGGAAGCAGCGGTCAAAAGCTCTGATCCGTAAACGGCCATCAAATCCTTATTGGCTGTCACAACATGTTTCTTCTCTGATAAGGCTTTAAGCAGATAATTTCTTGTCTCTTCTATTCCGCCCATCACTTCAATAACGACATCAATATCAGGATCCTGCAGAATATCATCTGCATTTGTCGTTAACTGCGCAGGATCTACATCTACATCACGCTTTTTATTTAAATCCTGAACAAGAATTTTTTTCACTTTTACAGGACAACCTACTTGATGCATTAATTTGTCCTGATGATTTTCAATAATTTTTACAACACCGGAACCAACGGTACCTAATCCTAACAAACCAACTTGGATTGCTTCCACTCTCTTTTCCCTCCATTTTGTTCACCTATTGTGCACATTTGTTTATCTATAGTAGACATTATATTTGTAGTTGCCACTTTTTTCAATAGGCAGATGGAGACGTTTTGCTCTTAGAAAGCGTTTACTATTTGTTTATTTCGAAGTTTTTGGCAAATAAAAATTTTTAACACAAAAATATTCCTTCTATTCTTTCAGATTTAAAGGTGTTGAAAGGTCAAGATCTCGCTAACCATTCCGGCCGAGGGATCTTATATTTTAGAACCGGAACCCCTGCAAGTTGATAAAAACTTCCGAGGAACCGTTCGTATTCCCCTGACTGAGATAGAAATTTCAAAAAATGATCTTCCAGCATGTGTCTTTGCTGTTCGGAATTCGTAATATAATAGCTCTCAACACACTCATAAAAATGAAGAGGGAACAATATTCTTGAAAATAACAGCCTCCAGGAAAAAGAGGATAACGGACTTATTGATTGATAATCGTTTAAAAACTGTTTGACATCCGGTTCATAAGTTTTTATATTGGCAAAATACCTTCCTCTAATCCATTCCGCTATGTCTCTGCTGGAATGGTCAAAAACCCAATCAAACGGATTTTTATAGTAGTTGCTCGTCCACAGATCCTCTGAAAATCTTTCATGGCAGACTGTTCCCCCGTCTGAAGCTACTGGCTCGTCATCCATCTCTGTATCAACCAAATATTGAATAGCATTTTCTGTTAGTCCCATGTAATAAGGAAACGATTCTAGAAACATTTTTTCAAATTCGTTTTCTGGCTGCTGGAATAACTTTTCCTTCCAAACCCTTTCCATTTGGTCGAGTCTAGTTTCCCAGAGCTGCTTCCACTGCCCGATTCTGCTAATTTTCTTCACTTGAAAAGGAATAGATCTGCCCCGGTAATGCAATTTCGCGAGTTTTCTGCCGGGATTCATTCTTTTAGATGGCTGAACGTGCCGCGCAAACAGCACACAAATATTTGTCTCGTTCCACTTAGAAGTTAACGCTCCTTCCTTTGTTTGAACAAACGCTGCCACATGCCTGTCGCCGTTATTCATCAAATGCACAGTAATTTTTTCAAGCTCTGACAACTCTTCGTTTTCGATATTTCCAGTGGGGATGATCAAATAGAATTCATCACTTCTTTTAAAGGCTTTATATCTTCCCAAATTGACTTCTTCCTCGGTTACAATGCCATATTGCTGTTCAAGCAGCTGCTTCACGATCGTTCCACCTCTCTTCAAACTGCTTCCTTTCTGTTCATATATATGAACAGAAAAATCAAAACTTGTGCCTAGGTTCCGATTATCAAGCATTTCGTTACTCAATTATTTGAACTTTCTGTTAAAATGAACAATGAACATTTCAGAATTTATGAAAGGAAAGCTTTTATGGTGAATAATTGAGCATATTATAAGATATCGCCATATATATATAGGGAAAATATAAAGAAAAGGTGAAGCATATGAAAGAAGAAAAGAAGGTAGTCAATTTAACAGAGAAAACAGCACGGCAATGGCTCCGCGACCGGGGAGTCGATGTAAAGGATATTGCCGATCTTGTTTATTTTCTTCAGGAAAAATATCACCCGGATTTAAAAATGGAAGATTGCATTGAAAACGTGGAGCGGGTTCTATCAAAGCGGGAAGTTCAAAATGCGATATTAACCGGTATCCAGCTTGACATGATGGCTGAAAAAGGAATGCTGGATGAACCTTTACAATCGATTATTGCAACAGATGAAGGCTTATACGGTATTGACGAGATATTAGCTTTTTCAATTGTGAACGTATACGGCTCAATTGGCTTTACAAACTACGGGTATATTGATAAACAAAAACCGGGAATTTTAAAGGAATTAAATGATAAATCATCAGGGAAGTGCAACACCTTCTTAGATGACATTGTAGGTGCGATCGCAGCCGCTGCTTCAAGCCGGTTAGCGCATCGCGCAGCGAACGCGGAATAAGAAAGATAAGAGGCTGCCCAAAACTAAGTGCCAGGCACCCTTAGTTACTAAATATTGATGTTTCTACAATATATAGTAACTGCAAATGGGAGCCAAACACTTATGGGTCAGCCTCTTTTTATAAAATTTCCCATTGGTCTAGAGAATCAACGACATATGTTGGTTGTTTTTCATAGCGTTTTAAATGCTCTTTTGTTGTAACACCTGTATGCACAAGCAATGTATCCATCCCAGCATTCATTCCTGCTAGTATGTCTGTATCATAATTATCCCCGACCATTAAAGTATCCTCTTTATTAATTCCAAGCACTCTTAAAGCCTGTTCCACAATAATCGACTCAGGCTTTCCGATAAATATCGGTTGTGTTTGCGTCGAAACAGCAATGACCGATGTAATTGCTCCATTCCCAGGCAGCAAGCCTCTTTCAGTCACAAGTGCAATATCTCCATTTGTAGAAATGAAGGTTGCTCCATTTCTTACCGCCAAACAAGCCACCGCTAATTTCTCATAACTGATCGAACGATCCAGTCCTACTACGACAAAATCCGCATGTTCCCCCCCAAATTGCAGTCCTTTTTCCTCAATCGCCGTTCGGATCCCTTCTTCACCGATCACGTACACGGAAGCATCTTTTTTCAATTCATAAATATAATTTGCTGTTGCTTGGCTTGTTGTAAAAACAAGATTTTCTTCAGCCGGTATACCAAAATCGCGCAGTTTTTTTGCCACTTGCGCAGGTGTTCTTGTTGAATTATTTGTAACAAATAAATAGGGAATCTTTTTATCGCGCAATTTTTTCACAAAATCGGCTGCTTCCTTAATGAGTTCTGTGCCGCGGTACATTGTTCCGTCAAGATCAATTAAATATCCTTTATAAGACTTCAAAGTTATCACTCCTATAAATTTTTTTGATAAATATTTTCAATAAGTAAAGCCACTTCTAAACAAAGAGACTAATGCTCGTTCTCAATTAGCTGCTAATTTTTAAACGCTGATACCGGTCCAAGTTCATTTTCCAAATATTCTCTTACCATTGGAGCAAAAAGCTTCAATTCTGGCAATTGCGCTGTAAACTCTTTTTGAAGCTCTTCATGATGTATATCGGTATATTGCTGAACAAGCTTTTTACGGAACATAATAATCTTTTTAAGACTATCATTCATTTTTTCCGTAATGACTTTTTCATCAGTTAAAATGTCGACTATATCTTCATAACTTCCCGGATCGCGCATGATAAAACCGTCAATCATAGCATTTCCCACATCTAAAATCGCTTCGATAATGAGATGTGCGATCCGTTCCAAGGCGGCTTTTTCATAATCATTCGCCCATTCTTTTTTGTCTGCCAATAAAGAGAGCTGCCGTTCTAGAAAAAGCAGAGTCTCGCCAATTTTTTCCCTGTCCACAAAATACATTTCTATGCCACCCCTTCAGACGTATTCTATAATGAAAAAAGGACTTCTTTTTTTAATAGTTTTGGCCGGGCGTAATAAAATCCTTGCGCCAGATTGACATTGTTCCGGGAGAGAACTGTAGCTTCTTCTTCTCTTTCAATACCTTCTGCCACAACGAGTGATCCGGCTTCCTTAGCAATAAGCAGCAATCCTTTAAGCATAGATTCTTTTACAGAATTTTTGTCGATATTTTGGATTACAGACTTGTCAATTTTAATGATGTCCGGCATTATTTCGCTGATTGAATTCAAACTGGCATATCCGGCCCCTGTATCATCAATGGCAATTCGAAAACCTATAGCCCGAAGAATCTTAATGTTATGTAGGAAATCTTTTATTCCTTCGATTGAATCGCGTTCGGTAATCTCAAAGACAATCTGCTGCGGCGAAATATTTTTATGCTTTGCCATAATATTTTTTAAATCACGTACAAAACGTTCATTGCCAAGTGTAATCGGGGTAAAGTTAATAAAAATATCTTGCTTGCATTCAACTGTTTTTATCAGTTCGAACGTTTTTTCTAAAACAACCATTTCGAGATCATAAAGCAAGCTTGTCTGCCTTGCAACAGAAAAAAGCTGAAGCGGGCTTTCGAGTGCTGTACCTTGCGGGCCCCTTGTAAGCATTTCCCATGCGCGTATTTCCTTAGTTTGAACATCGATAATCGGCTGCGCCAACAAGTATATATCCTTTTTTGAAATAACTTTGCTTATCGTATACAGCATTTCATTAAAATCAGACTGAACCCTTTTTTCAGCCATCGCAAGTGCTTGCTGCTGGGCCTTATAAACCGCTTCCCGGATTGAATAATTCTTTTTTTCCACAAACATATATCCCATGTCAAATACCGGCTGAAGCATCGGAAAAGAAGTATGAAGGCAGCGCTCCGCCTCACGCAATATTTTTTTCATTAATCCGTCAATTTCCGAGATGCAGTGACGGTCATGATTCACTCGGATATAAAATGAAAGACCGTCACTGTAATAATCGTGGAGGGCAATAATATCCTCTTCACTCATTTCTTGACGAATAACATCGCGAAAATATATTTTTAATTTTTTTATAAATTCCCGATAAAGAAATTGTGGAATTTGTTCTGATAAATCTTTGAGGTTTTTAATATTATAAACAATAACAGCTGCCTCATTTCCTTCTTTGAAAGCTTTTCTAACACCTTGAACAATCGGGTCGCGAACAACAAATTGAGGCGGATAAAAGCGGAGTTTGGACAATGGAAAAATGATTTTCCCCCACATCAGAGCCTTTGTACAAACTTCAATGAATTGACGGACCATCTGTTTCATTCCTCTCAGAAGCAAGCGTGAAATACTATTCCTATTCTACCATAATAAGCTATTTTTTGGGTACGGAGACTTGCCCTCACTGTGTTAAAATGGTAAAAGAGGAAAGTGCACTTTATTAGAAACAAAAATCGGAGGAATTAAGAGTGACAAATCGTTTTTTCTTATATGATGATACTGAAGATACAAAGACGCGTTTTGTAAGTTTTATGGGAGAAAACCAGCGTTTTGATCTGGCGATTGTTCAAACTGGAAGGCATTACGGCAAACACCTTGTACTTGATATGCAGGGAAACCGGTTTGCCATTATTGGCCCTGATGATCTCGATGAGGAAGGTTACTTAGAATACGCATTTCAACTTTCGAAAAAAGATGCTGAAGAGCTGCGCTCTTTCCTTTATGAAATTGTCTAATTTTTTTCTCATCATTATTTTTGCTGAAAGCGAAATAATAATGATGAGGTGATGAAAGTGAATGTTAAAGAAAAGGAAGCATATACCGATTTTTCCAATGTAGAAAATCAAAGAAATTATCTTATACCTGAGTCGCTGCCTGAAGGAGCATACGGTTCACCACGTGGAAAATATAAGCCTGTTGAGAATAAAAGCACCCCATGGAAAGAGGGACAGAGATACCATAGTGCCTATAACTATGAATTTAAATCCTTTCACAAGAACTTGCCCAGACAAATGTCAGGAGCACACCCACCCCATGACGATCCGGATAAAAACAAAGAACAGCCATACACTTCCAATAACGGCTCACTCGAAAAATAATGCAGCAGCGGATGTAAATATGGTTGAGATTTCAAAAACAGGCTGACTCATATATAAAGGGCTTAGACCCCTCCAATCCCCAAAAAACCATTTTAAATATTTTCATTTTCGGAGGGAGTCAGCCCTTTTTATTTTACTTTTTTACCTTTTTTAGCACAAAATAAGCACAGCCAAAGTTGCAAAACTCATATAAATACTCAGTTAATGTACTGATTTTTGTATCGAAAGTAGCCTTTTGATTTTGATCATCGAAAAACCCTTTTAACCTGAGCTGGCCATAACCCCAGTCCCCTACGATATAATCGTATCTTGTCAATATATCACTGTATCTTGCACGGAAAGCTTCCTCATTAAAACCATTTCGATTGTCTTCGATTACTTCATAGCAAACATTGTTAATACAAATCATTTTTTCACCTCTTTTGCTGAGTATTCCATATTTAAATTATAACTAATTCACCATCAATTACTAAGAGAAAAAAACATACCTCTGGTCATTATAGTATTGAGGAGGTGTTTATAATGAGAAGAGCAATGTTGATAGCCGGGATGTGCGGGATTGCCGCTTTAACCGCCTGCAACACGAATAATTCAGCAACGGAAAAAGGACTATATAACCGTACAGGTAATACGATAAATGTCAATGATGATCGTTCTGAACTTTACAACCGAGGAGATTATCGCGATTTAAGAAACGTAAGTGCAGACTTTGGTTATGTTCGCCACCAGCGAAGCGGAATTCTTGGAGATGGCGGTTCAAATAACCATTATGCAGCGATTGACAGAGAGCAGCTTGCAGATATTATTGGCAAATACTGTACGGATGTTCCGAATGTTGATGATGTATCAACTCTTGTAACCGATGAAGAAGTATTAATTGTATATAAAACTGACTCTAAAAACCGTTATAAAACTGCTGATCAGGTTAAAAAAATGGCTATGTCAGTTGTCCCGCGATGGTACCATGTTTATGTTACCGATAATGAAAGATTAAGAAAAAATGTTGAAAACTTTGCCACTCTTGATTCTAACAGCAGGAATATAGATTCAATGATAAATGGACTTGTGAAACAGATGTTAAAATCCCCTCAAGGGAGGGAAATGAACAATGGTGAAAATGCCAACGGAGAAACACGGGGCGGAATAAACGACAATTTTGATCGGGACAACATAAGAGAAAACACAAAGACTGGAAAGTAAATTTATAAGCCTATAAATGGCAAGGCAGCCAAAAAAACTTTTAAACTTCCATTAATCAAAGAAGAGTTCAGCCAAATCAGCTGAACTCTTTACTTATCTTGATTTTCAAGGTCCCCGAGGTCGCTTCGGTCCTGATTATCAAGTTGCTTGCGCTTTTTTGATTACTGCGCTTTTTTGGCTTCTTGCTCACCAAGAAGTTGTTTCTTCTTTGCCGCTGCGTTTACTTGCTCATCAGCATGGTAAGAAGATCGTACAAGCGGGCCTGCCTCACAATGGCTGAATCCTTTTGAAAGGGCAATTTCTCTTAATTCCCGGAATTCATCAGGATGATAATATTTTACAACCCGTAGATGATTTCGGGTCGGCTGCAAATATTGTCCGATGGTCATAATGTCAACACCGTTCGCCCTTAAATCATCCATCGTTTGCAAAATTTCTTCGCGAGTTTCGCCTAATCCAATCATCAGGCTTGATTTTGTCGGAATATCAGGCTGCAATTCTTTAGCTCTTCGCAAAAATTCAAGAGAGCGTTCATAAGTAGCTCTTGCACGAACCCTTGGTGTAAGCCTGCGAACCGTTTCAATGTTATGGTTTAAAATATCTGGGCGAGCATCCATGAGCGTTTTTAAATTTTCATAAACTCCTCCCATATCAGAAGGAAGAACTTCAATCGTTGTAAATGGGTTTTTTCTGCGAATCGCCCTGACCGTTTCAGCAAAAACAGCTGCGCCTCCATCTTTGAGGTCATCACGGGCCACCGCTGTTACAACAACGTGCTTCAAATTCATTAAGCTTACAGAATCCGCTACCCTTTCTGGCTCTTTCCAATCAAGCTCTGTCGGGAGCCCAGTTTTAACAGCACAAAATCGGCATGCGCGAGTACAAACATCGCCTAAAATCATAAACGTAGCTGTTCTTCTTACTGCCCAGCATTCATGAATGTTAGGGCATTTCGCTTCTTCACAAACTGTGTGAAGATTATTTTCACGCATCATCTTTTTTAAGCCAGTATAATTTTCATTTGTATTTAATTTTATTTTTAACCAATCCGGTTTGCGTAATAAATCTTCTTTCTTTCTCATACTCTTCCACTCCAATTCATCTGTAAAAGCCCAAGACTATATGTATTCATAATCAAGAGCTTCTAAAGCCACATTATCATAATAAAATTAACAGGACAAGCGTAACCCTTTGTGATTACCAGTAATTAATATTTATTAATTTGCCATTGTTTCACAAACTATTCGTGGAGACTAATTATGAAGGGAGGATTCTTGTGAAATTTCTTCTTTTTTTACCTTTATTGCTTTTAGTCATCTTTCCCTCATCGAGCGTAAGGGCGGCTAATGTACATGATTTTTATGCAAAAAGAATGGAATTATATAAGAAGGTTGAAGCGACGACTAATATTCCGTGGTATTATCTGGCGGCGATTGATCAATATGAAAGAAATTTACGCCAAGTGCGGAGGGATCTTCCAAAAGCTGAGAGTGCGATCGGAATTTATTTTAGGCCTGAAGAATGGGTTGGAATAGGAAATCCGGATCCAGCTGATGAAAATCCAGTTTCGATTCAATTTTTTGAAGGAATCGGAGTTGATGGAAATGGGGACGGAAAGGCAAGAATCTCAGATGATGAAGATGTTTTGTATGCATTCGCCAATTTCCTCCTCTCATACGGAACAGATCATGACAATATAAAAATCGGGCTATGGGATTATTATAAAAGAGATAAAGCAGTCGGGATCATAATTGGAAAGGCAAGAATCTATCATCATTTTGGCCGCATTGATCTTGACGCACATTTATTTCCCGTCCCTTTACGCAGCAACTACAGCTATAAAAACACTTGGGGAAGTGCCCGGGGCTGGGGCGGCCGGCGCATCCATGAAGGAACAGATATTTTTGCAGACTATGGTGTTCCTGTTCGGGCAACCTCCTATGGCATTGTTGAAATGAAAGGTTGGAATCGGTATGGCGGCTGGCGCATCGGAATTCGTGACATAAACAATACGTATCATTACTATGCGCATTTAAGCGGATTTGCAAAGAATTTAAAAGTTGGACAAATTGTACAACCCGGAACGCTTATTGGCGGCGTTGGGAGCTCTGGTTATGGCCCTCCGGGGACATCCGGTAAATTTCCGCCTCATTTGCACTATGGGATGTATAAAGACAACGGTTATACCGAATGGTCATTTGATCCTTACCCGCATTTAAGAATGTGGGAAAGGCTGGAACGGCAAAAATCCCGGCATAAAAAGTAAAAAGAATTTCATACCTAATAAAGGGACTGTTCGAATTTGGACAGTCTTTTTTCTATCGGAAGATAATTTTTTAATATTCTGCAATATTAATTTAGTCATTTCACAACGCTTACATTGTTATTTTCTCATTTCAAAAAATTTTCATCTTTTTATCGTAGACGAAAAGGGAAAAATAATGTACAATGTTGTCAGAAAATTGATTCTTTTCCTAAGAATCAGCTTCTTCTGCCTTTTCAGTACTTAAGGAGCTACATAAAAAAATTTTTTAGGGGGGTTATTATGAGAAAAAGAAAAGTAGCAGGAATTTTTATGTCGCTTATGTTAGCTGCAGGCGTCATGGCTGGATGTAAAGGAAAAAGCGAGAATGCATCAGGAAGCCAAGAAGGCAATACAATTAAAATTGGTGCCAATCTAGAATTATCAGGAGGCGTGGCCTCTTACGGACAATCAATTTCAGAAGGTCTGGATCTCGCTCTTGATGAAATTAATAAAAAGGGTATTAACGGCAAAAAACTTGAAATTGTCAAAATTGATAACAAGTCAGATGCATCTGAAGCAACAAGCGCCGCAATTAAGCTTGTAAGCCAGGAAAAAGTAGCGGCAATTGTCGGAGCTGCTACAAGTACAAACACGCTTGCGCAGGTACAAGTTGCCCAAGATAACAAAGTACCGCTAATTACTCCGACTGGCACGAATCCGACTATTACGACAAAAAACGGTAAAGTAAACGAGTATGTCTTCAGAACATGCTTTATCGACCCATTCCAAGGAACAGTGGCAGCAAACTTTGCTACTAAAAAACTGGGTGTTAAAAATGCAGCAGTTCTAATCGACAGTTCAAGCGATTATTCAAAAGGGCTCGCTGCCTCATTTAAAGAATCATTTAAGAAAAACGGCGGAAAAATCATTGCAGAAGAAGCATATGTAGCGAAAGATACTGACTTCCGTGCAACATTAACAAGAATCAAATCAGAAAATCCACAATTTGTTTATTTACCAGGTTATTATGAAGAAGTTGGTCTTATTTTGAAACAGGCTCGGGAAATTGGCCTTAATGTTCCATTTATGGGCGGTGACGGCTGGGATTCACCTAAGCTTGTACAAATTGCAGGTGCGGATGCACTCAAGAATACTTATATTACAAACCACTATTCTTCCAGTGACCCTGACAAAAAGATTCAGGATTTTGTAAAAGCGTTTAAAGCTAAATATAATGGCAAATCACCAGATGGATTTGCTGCTCTGGGCTATGACACAGCATACTTGCTTGCAGATGCCATTAAACGTGCAGGAAGTGCAGATCCTGAAAAAATTAAGGATGCTCTTGCAAAAACAAAAGATCTTGAACTTATTTCTGGAAAGATTACTCTTAATAAAAACCACGATCCTGTAAAATCTGCTTCGATCCTAAAATACGAAAATGGAGAGCAGAAATTTGAAACAAAAGTAAATCCATAAAAATAGTTTCAAGATGAATAGGGGGCAAGTCCCCCTATTCTAGATTTTTCAGATAATTCCAAATTATTTTGCAAAGGAGTGAGAACATGGAATTCTTTCAACAATTGGTAAACGGAATATCACTCGGCAGTATTTATGCACTGATTGCACTCGGTTATACGATGGTTTACGGGATCGTTAAACTGATTAACTTTGCTCATGGCGACATATTTATGATCGGTGCATTCGTTGGATTCTATTCGATTACGATACTAAAACTCGGTTTCTTTCCCTCATTAATTTTAGCAATGGTAGTATGCTCAATATTTGGAGTATTAATAGAACGGATTGCCTATAAACCACTGAGAAACGCGACAAGAATCGCAGTTCTTATCACAGCAATCGGTGTTTCTCTATTCTTAGAATACAGTACGATTTATTTGCGGGGGGCACAGCCCGAAGCCTATCCGGGGAACGTTCTTCCTTCAAAAAAACTTGACTTTTTCGGAATTTCCATTAACAGTCAGTCATTATTCATTTTAGGTGTTTCTGTCTTACTTATGATTTTGCTTCAATTTATTGTTCATAAAACCAAAATCGGAAAAGCAATGCGTGCAGTATCCCATGATGCTGATGCTGCTAAATTAATGGGCATTAACGTAGATAAGACGATTTCAGCAACTTTTGCAATCGGATCAGCACTTGCCGGAGCAGCAGGTGTCATTTTCGGTACGTACTATGTAAAAATTGAACCTCTAATGGGGATTATTCCCGGTTTAAAAGCCTTCGTTGCTGCTGTATTAGGCGGGATCGGAATAATTCCGGGAGCCATGGTCGGCGGTCTTGTACTCGGGGTGGTCGAAGCCTTCGTAAGTGCATCTGGATATTCCCTCTGGCGTGATGGGGTGGCCTTTGTCGTTCTTATTCTTATCTTAATTTTCCGTCCGTCTGGCCTGTTCGGAAAAAATATGAGAGAGAAAGTTTAGGGGGAGACGATACGATGGCAATCATCAAGCGATCAAAAGGATTTTGGCTCTCGATTATGCTGTCCCTAGCAGTATTTTTAACCTTTCAGCTATTAATCAATAGTGAGTATTTAAATCCTTTTTACGAAAATACATTATTTTTAATTGCAATCAACATTATTCTTGCAGTCAGTCTTCATCTAATCATCGGAATTACCGGACAGTTTTCAATTGGCCATGCAGGCTTTCTTGCAGTAGGAGCTTACGCTTCAGCCATTATGACAATGAAATTCCAACTGCCATTTGGTCTTGCCTTATTAGGCGGAGGAATCATTGCCGGTTTGGCGGGACTTATTATCGGAATTCCGACTCTCCGCTTGAAAGGAGACTATTTAGCAATTGCAACACTTGGTTTTGGTGAAATTGTCCGAATTTCCCTCTTAAATATCAACTATGTTGGCGGGGCGAGCGGAATGCAGGTATCCCACCTTGCAACATGGCCATGGGTGTTCGGCGGAATGCTATTCACCATTTTAGCAATTGCCAACTTTACAAATTCAACGCACGGACGAGCATGCCTATCCATTCGAGAGAATGAAATTGCTGCCGATGCAATGGGAATTAATACAACCTATTATAAGGTAGTAGCATTTGTAATCGGTTCGTTCTTTGCTGGTATTGCCGGCGGTTTATACGCCCATAATTTTTATATTATCCAACCGACAAACTTCGGTTTCTTAAAATCATTTGATATTTTGATTTTTGTCGTTCTCGGCGGATTGGGCAGTCTGTCTGGATCTGTCATTGCGGCCATTTTATTGACGATTGTTTCCACATATCTTCAAGATTATCCCGAAACACGAATGATTATCTACAGTCTTGTGCTTATCGTTACAATGCTTTACCGCCCACAAGGCTTGATGGGAACTAAGGAATTGACATCATTCTTCAAAAAACAGAAAGCTGTTGAAGGGGGAACAGGAAATGGCAGCAAACACACCGTTGCTTAAAGTTCAAAACGTAGGAATTCAGTTTGGTGGTTTAAAGGCTGTTTCCGACGTTAACATAGAAATAGAAAAAGGGAAGCTTGTAGGCCTTATCGGACCGAATGGAGCGGGAAAAACGACATTTTTTAATCTTTTGACAGGTGTTTACGCACCGACAGAAGGCAGTATATTTTTAAATGGAGAAAAGTTAAACGGATTGCCTCCGTATAAAATTACACGCAAAGGAATCAGCCGAACGTTTCAAAATATTCGCCTGTTCTCTGAACTTTCTGTTCTAGATAATGTAAAAATTGCTTACCATTCGCTTGCCAAGCATTCCATCTTTAGTTCTATTTTTCGCTTTCCTTCCCACTTTTCAGGGGAAAAAGAGATGGAAGAGAAAGCGATCGAGTTCTTAAAAATTTTTCATTTGGATAGCTATAAAAATGAAAAAGCGAAAAATCTCCCTTATGGACAGCAGAGACGGCTGGAAATTGCCCGGGCGCTTGCGGCACATCCTAAATTACTCCTTCTGGATGAACCCGCAGCAGGAATGAATCCTCAGGAAACCAAAGATTTAATGAATTTAATCGCTTTTATCCGCGAACGATTTGATTTGACTGTTTTACTTATTGAGCATGACATGCAACTGGTTATGGGTGTTTGTGAACACATTTATGTGCTTGATCACGGTCAATTGATCGCCCAAGGAACGCCGGTCGAAATCAAGAATAACCCGAAAGTAATTGAGGCGTATCTAGGCGAGGAGGTATCATAATGCTAAAAGTTGACGGAATAAATGTTTATTATGGAAATATTCAAGCGTTAAAAGAAGTATCCCTTGAAATACATCAAGGAGAAATTGTAACACTTATCGGAGCAAACGGTGCGGGAAAAAGCACATTGTTAAAGGCAATTTCAGGTTTGCTGAAACCAAAACAGGGAGATATCTTATTCGCAGGTCAATCCATTTCCGGAAAACCCGCTCAAACGATTGTAAAACTAGGAATTTCCCATGTGCCTGAAGGCCGCAGAGTTTTCTCTAATATGAGTGTTGAAGAAAATCTTGAATTAGGTGCATTCTTGCGTAAAGATAAACAAGGCATCCAAGAGGATTTTAAAAAAATATACGAATTATTCCCCCGCTTGCATGAACGCCGCAAGCAGCTGGCAGGTACCTTATCCGGTGGAGAACAGCAAATGCTTGCAATGGGGCGCGCTTTAATGGCACGGCCAAAGCTTCTCCTTTTGGACGAGCCATCCATGGGACTTGCGCCGCTACTTGTAAAAACGATCTTTCACATTATCGAAGAAATCAATTCAAAAGGTACGACGATACTGCTTGTTGAACAAAATGCTAATATGGCATTGTCTATAGCCAATCGTGCATATGTAATCGAAACGGGACGAGTCGTTTTATCTGGTTCGGCGAAAGAATTAAACGAAAGCGATCAAATTAGAATGGCATACTTGGGAGGACATTAAGAAGAATATAGGACAATCTGCGGTGTCATTTGATAATCTTAAAAAAGCGGCTGACAAAAAGCAAAGGGCCAGACCCTTGTGTGTCAGCCCTTTTTTGCTTTTGGCAGCAGCTCGTTCGTTTAGCAGAGCCAATGATCAATTTCCAGGCATTTGAATAGAAGGTGAGGTGCTGTTTCTGCCTCCATTATAAAAATTAGGAACATCTCCTTTTTCATATACAGTTACAATCGGTATATCCTGTGTAATCGTTGTTACATTCGTCGAAAAAGGGAGGATAATTTGAACATCGACAACAAGATGCAGAACAACTTTAATCGCTGTATTATTAATTCCAAATTCCTCAAATTTCGTTTTAATATCATAACCAACATTCCCAATCGCTTGAAACCTTATTGGAATCTTCGGACCAAGGTTACCGAGCAAAGCATTATTGGTAGCCTGCCCGAGAGGGACATAATAGACAATTCCTTCTTGTTTTTTCTCACCGGTTTCAATTTCAAGATCAGTCAGCGTCTGTAAATCCTCTAAATATCCTTTTTCTGCCTGCTTTAAATTTCTTTCAATCATATAAACTGTTTCACCGGCAATTCGGTTAATCATCTCATTATTTAAAATTATTTGTGAGTCAGAACCTTGATTTGGAACGATAACAGGATTATTCCCCATTCCTTTAGCTATTTCTTTATTAATCGCCTTATTAATAACAAGAGTCGCTATTCTTCTTGTTTGGGTTTCCGCATAGCTCCTTAATGTTGGCTTAATGCCATCATTGATGATCCATAACCCGGCTGCAGTTGAAAACATAAAAAACACAAAAGTAAGCAAAAAAACATATCGAAAAGGCAGCGGACCTTTCCGCGGCAGCCGGCCGCGAAATTTAGCCATAATAAATCCCCCCTTTACAAGCTATATGTATGCTGAAAAGAGGGGATGTAGCGCAAAAATAAGAAAAAATGATGTATAATCGTTCTTAAAATGCAGCGTCACAACCGGTAATAATTATTGAAGGTTCATCCTTCAAATTGACTTCATATGGCTTAACCCTTCTCCTATCTTCTTCCAATATTCGAACAACCGGTCTGTCGCTGAAACCTGCATTTTGGCGGAAGACCGTTCCTTTCCGGCCATCATTCAATTCAACGGTGACACCAACAGGATAAACAGCGACTGCTTTGCGAAAAGCTTCTACAATTTTTATTTCAAACAGAGAACCGGCACCTGCATACAAAATCTCAAGACCCTCATGAGGAAGCATGGCCTGCCTGTACACTCTATTGGACGTTACCGCGTCAAATACATCAGCAACTGCAATAATTTTTCCAAACTCGTGAATTTCATTTCCTTTAATGCCTCGGGGATACCCGCTCCCATTTAATCGTTCATGATGCTGAAAAGCACAGTGAGCAACAAGAAGAGGTATGGTTTGAACATTTCGCAAAATACGAAAGCCTTCTTCGGAATGTTTTTTTATTTCTTCAAATTCTTCCTCTGTTAATTTACCTGGTTTCATCAAAATTTCAGCAGGCACTTTCATTTTGCCGACATCATGAAGAATGGCTCCTAACCCAAGAGTTTCCAAGTTTTTAGTCGAGAGCTTTAAATGCATGCCTATGGCTAAAGAATATAATGTTACATTTAAAGAATGAGTAAAAATATATTGATCATATGAACAAACATCAGTTAGTAAATTTAATAGATCCGTATCATTTTTCAGATGAGAATGCAAATTTCTGATTAATTCTATTAACTGTTTGGAAGCTTTTTCAATCACAAATGACTCCGATAGTTTCGAATTATTTTGGAGCTGCCGGAAAGTGGATTCGATTGTCGAAATGGCTGTTCTTCTTAACTTGTCAGGAATCGGGCTCTTATATTGAATATCTTCGGTCTCTGAATCTTTTATGTATATATATGAGATGCCCTTGTTTTGCAAGCGTTCCAAAAGCCTTTCCCCGAGTACCACCCCTTCGTTCAGTAATATTTGCCCTCTTTCATTGTAAATTGCTTTTGCAAGAGTCGCTCCCTCTTTTACAGTAGATGTAGCTACCAGCCTCATATCTTACTCCCGTTTACACAAAAAGTTTTTATATCATTATTAATCATATCATCTTTTAGAAAAAATTACATACGGCGACAAACTTTGCTAGTATTAATAAAATACCCTTTAATTACATTTATGAATTTGGCAGCTTTACTGAAACAGCTAAAAAAGTGTGGCCGGCAATTTCGACAGGCGCAAGTTCGATCATAACTTCTACGCTCCTTTCCTTCCACTTTACAAAGTATGAAAGAAAAATGAGAAGCGTGTATTTCATTTGCAAAAAGTTCTTTTTAACTTCCACTCCAATAAGTCCCTTAAAAACTCGGGCAAATAATATTTTTTATGTTCTGCACGAAAAATTACCGGAAAGTATGTTCCAAAGGTAAACATATCAGGAATCGCGAGTTTATAGACAGCATTTAAGTCAATCTCTTTATTATTTATGAAGATGGAATCATTCATTCCATTATTTGAAAATAAGATTTGATCGTACACAAATTTCCCCATTAAAGTCCCTCTGAACCCGAGCCCTTTTACTTGCATTTGCGGCCATTTAGAATCAAGTGTGTCTACCAGCACTTCTTTCAACTCACGTCCGGAAAGTTCAACAACACAAGGATTAATAGGGTGAGGACAAATATTCAATAAATCATATTTGGTGACAGTACCTTCCTTCAATCCATTCAAAATAAGCCCTGAATTAATGAAAGCACAATCAGCCTGTGTCCACTCCCGAAGAGCCTTGCAAAGAATCATAGGAAGTTCCGATTCTTTAAAAATGTCCGTTTGCAATGGAATAGGCAAATCGACTGCTTTTTCGAGGAGCATTTCTTTTCCAGCCTGATACAAATCATTAATAAACTTTTCTTCATTTGGGACAGGCTCCAATTCATTAGTATCATAAAGCAATGCCTTTTTACGTACAATATTCTTTTCATCTGTATTGATTTCAAGCATGATATGGCCGACATACTGGCCATGTTTTCCTGCAGCTCCTAAGATGCATTCATTGATCTCTTTCCCCTCATGGAAAATATGATGAGTGTGTGCACCTAAAATCACATCAATTTCCGGAAAGAGTTCTGCAATTTGTTCATCTTCATTAATCCCTAAATGGGAGAGCAAAATGATAATATCCGCTTTCCTCGTTAATTCGTTTAATTGGATAGTTAATTCTTCAATTGGATCCGACATATTCCAGCCAAGCAAGTGGTAAAAATGCGAGAAATAAACAGTTAACCCAATAACACCAATCCGTGTGCCTCTTTTTGTTGTGTATAGCATATACGGACGTGCCCAGTCCGGTCGTGTTCCGTCGGATTGAAAAAGGTTCGCTGCAAGCACTTGAAATTGTGCCTGATCATACATTGAATTCAAATCTTCATATGAAAGAGTGATTCCTTCATTGTTGCCGATGGTGACTGCTGTATATCCGGCTTGGTTTAATAGCCTTGTATTTCCTTTTCCCCTTGTTGCATCGGAAAAAGGATGCCACCGATCCATATGGTCGCCAATATCAAAGATTAAGACTTCATCCCCTTTTTCTTCGTGCCATTTTTTTCGTGTTGAAAGAAGATGATGAATACGCGGCCAGTGTTCAAAATGGCTATGTAAATCATTTGTATGATAAATATGGATATTTTCCATGTTATCAACTCTCATTCTAACGGATGATTTCTCGAAAAAATTTTTACCTGTTAAACAAATTATTTCCCACTTATATATTATGAAATATGAGTTCGATTTCTTTATTCCTGAAACAAGTCGAGCTGTCTTGGCGCCAACCCATGATATTCAATTTTAAGCAATTCTATAAACTGTTTGGCGTTGTCCGCTGCATCTCCTCCGGAGTTGTTATTAAACACAACATAAACATTTTGGCATTCCTTCTCCAGTTCTTTTACATGGACTGCCCATTCTTCCAGTTCTTTTTGGTTATAGCGGTAAAGGTATCTAACTTCGCGCCAATTTTGATCTTTTTTCTTATTCCAGCCGTGCACATTTCGTCCATGAAAACGGACTAACACTTTATCAGAACGCGTTGTCTCAAGAACCGTCGGAATCGAGCCCTGGCCTGCCTGAGGTTCATCACATATGCTGTGGATCCAATTTTCACGTTTCATGAAGGAGATCGTCTTATCCCTCATTTCCGGTGTAAACCAAGATTGATGACGGAATTCCAATGCACATGGAATATCTCCCATCTGATCTTTCGCCCATCGTAAATAGTCGACATTTTCCTTTTTGCATTCAAACCATGGCGGAAACTGAAAAAGAACCATTGCAAGCTTCCCGGCAGCAATATATGGCTCAATTGAGTCACGAAATGCTTGAAACATTTCGGTTTTATTTTGAAAAGGAATGTCTCCACGCTGGTGGCCAGTCATTCCTTGATAAGCTTTCACGATGAATTGAAAAGAATTTGGCGTTTCCTCAACCCACCTTACAGCGTTTCGTACAGGCTGAATCGCATAAAATGCAGAATCAACTTCCACTACAGGGAAATGCCCTGCATATTCTTTTAATTTTTCCCTTGGAGGTGTATGTGACATATATAAACTGTCATGGTCTCCCCATCCAGTTACGCCAATTATAATCATGGAAGCACCTCACATACAAACATGATAGCATATCAGTAAGCTTAATGAGTATTTAATCTCTTGTTAATAAGCCTTTCCTTTGATCTGATTTTTGAGGTTTTATTATGACTATCCAACTTATGAGACCTTTAATTAATTTAGGCGCAAGCTTTTTATGCAAAAAACCGCCTGCCGGCCGGCAGACGGTCATTAAACAATTAACCAATTGAACCTTCCATTTCAAATTTGATCAGACGGTTCATTTCAACTGCATATTCCATTGGAAGCTCTTTTGTAAATGGCTCGATAAATCCCATTACAATCATTTCTGTTGCTTCTTCTTCAGAAATTCCGCGGCTCATTAAATAGAAGAGCTGCTCTTCGGATACTTTTGAAACTTTTGCTTCATGCTCCAATGAAATATTATCATTTAAGATTTCATTGTATGGGATCGTATCTGAAGTAGACTGATTATCCATAATGAGTGTATCACACTCGATATTTGCACGAGCTCCATCCGCTTTTCTTCCAAAGTGAACAATTCCGCGGTACGTAACTTTTCCGCCCTGTTTTGAAATCGATTTTGAAACGATAGTTGATGAAGTATTTGGCGCAAGGTGAATCATTTTCGCCCCTGCGTCCTGATGCTGCCCTTTACCAGCAAGAGCAATTGACAATGTCATCCCGCGAGCGCCTTCGCCTTTCAAGATGACAGCCGGGTACTTCATCGTTAATTTGGAACCGATGTTGCCGTCAATCCATTCCATTGTGGCGTTTTCTTCACAAACAGCACGCTTTGTCACAAGGTTATAGACGTTGTTTGCCCAGTTTTGGATCGTTGTATAACGGCAATACGCATCTTTCTTAACGATAATTTCAACGACAGCACTGTGCAGAGAGTTCGTTGTATAAACAGGTGCAGTACATCCTTCAACATAATGAACATGTGCACCTTCATCAACGATAATCAGCGTCCGCTCGAACTGTCCCATATTTTCAGAGTTGATTCGGAAATAAGCTTGAAGTGGAGTATCCACTTTCACGCCTTTCGGAACATAGATGAACGAACCGCCGGACCATACAGCAGAGTTAAGCGCGGCAAATTTATTATCCGTAGGAGGAACCACTTTTGCCCAGTGCTCACGGAAAATATCCTCGTTTTCTTTTAGCGCTGAATCAGTATCTTTAAAAATAATTCCCTGCTTTTCAAGGTCTTCTTTCATATTATGATAAACAACTTCGGATTCATATTGAGCAGAAACCCCTGCCAAATACTTTTGTTCAGCTTCCGGTATGCCCAGTTTATCAAAAGTTCGTTTAATTTCTTCTGGAACCTCATCCCAAGAGCGTCCAGAACGCTCTGTAGGTTTTACATAATATGTGATTTCATCGAAGTTTAATGAAGATAAGTCTCCGCCCCATTGCGGCATCGGCATGCTATAGAAATGCTCCAATGATTTCAAACGGAAATCAAGCATCCATTGGGGCTCGCCCTTCATTTTAGAAATTTCCTCCACAATTTCACGCGTCAATCCGCGCTTTGATCGGAATATGGAAACGTCTTTATCGGCAAAGCCATATTTATAATCACCGATTTCAGGCATTTTTTTAGCCATTGTCGTTTTCCTCCCTTTGAGCAAAAAAGGGTAAGCAACCCTTTCCTGCTAGTTATTTTTTTCCTGTTCCCTCAAGCCTTTCTCCATTGCTTTCCATGCTAAAGTTGCACATTTGATCCTGGCAGGGAACTTTGAAACGCCTTGCAGTGCTTCAATATCCCCTAAATCCAGATCTTCTTCAAACTCTTTACCCTGCATCATATTCGAAAATATTTTAGAAAGCTTCAAAGCATCTTCAATCTTTTTCCCTTTAATGGCCTGAGTCATCATCGAAGCGGATGACAACGAGATGGAACAGCCTTCGCCTTCGAATTTGGCGTCAATGACTTTTCCGTCCTCCACTTTCATCGTCAAATGAATCCTGTCACCACACGTAGGGTTATTCATATTGACTGTTACGCTGCCATCCTCTATAACCCCTTTGTTTCGCGGGTTTTTATAATGATCCATAATTACCTGGCGATAAAGGGTATCTAAATTGTTAAAAGACATCACTGAAATACTCCTTTGTCTTGACAAGCCCTTTCACCAGCTTATCAATGTCGTCTTCTGTATTGTATAGATAGAAGCTTGCACGGGCAGTAGCGGAAACATCAAGCCATTTCATAAGCGGCTGTGCGCAATGATGCCCTGCACGAACGGCAATTCCTTCTGCATCCAATACAGTTGCCACATCATGAGGATGAACGCCTTCAATGTTAAAAGTAACAAGACCTGCTCGTTTATCCGGATCTTTCGGTCCGTAAATGGTTATTCCTTCTATTTCGGAAAGTTTCTTAAGCGCGTAAGCAACCAGTTTGTGTTCATGTGCAAGAATATTATCAAGGCCGATCTCCTGAAGAAAATCAATGGCAACACCTAAACCGATCGCACCAGCAATAATGGGCGTACCGCCTTCAAATTTCCAAGGCAGTTCTTTCCATGTGGACTCATATAGACCGACGAAGTCGATCATTTCTCCTCCAAATTCGACCGGCTCCATATTTTCGAGAAACTCTTTTCTTCCGTATAATACCCCGATTCCTGTCGGACCACACATTTTATGGCTCGAAAAAGCAAAGAAATCGCAATCAAGGTCCTGAACATCAATCTTCATATGCGGTGCACTTTGTGCTCCGTCTACTACCATAATAGCGCCGTTTTCATGCGCGATTTTCGCAATTTCTTTAATTGGGTTAATAGACCCAAGAACATTTGACACATGCACAATCGACACGATTTTTGTATTTTGAGTGATGGTCTCGCGCACATCGTCAAGACTGATTGTTCCATCCTCTTGAAGAGGTATATATTTTAATGTTGCACCAGTATGTTTTGCCGCTTGCTGCCATGGAATAATATTGCTGTGATGCTCCATATAAGAGATCACGATCTCATCGCCTTTTGTCAAGTTGGCACGCGCATAGCTTGCAGCGACCATATTTAAAGCAGTTGTTGTTCCTCTCGTAAAAATAACTTCTTCTGTTGATTTAGCATTAATAAATTTTCTTACCTTTTCACGCGCTCCCTCATAAGCGTCAGTAGCCCGTGTTCCAAGAGTATGAACTCCACGGTGTACGTTTGAATTGTACTCGCGGTAATATTTTTCCAACGCTTCAATAACCGAAATCGGCTTTTGGGAAGTGGCTGCGTTATCCAAATAAACAAGCGGATTCCCATTCACTTCTTGATCAAGGATCGGAAACAATTTGCGAATATCCTGGACATTCATTATTTGACTTTCCTTTCAATGACATTCACGAGCTGTTTTTTCACGCCTTCAATTGGAAGCTCATTCACAACAGGTGCTAGGAAGCCATGAATAATCAATCGTTCAGCTTCTGTTTTTGGAATTCCACGGCTCATTAAATAATAGAGCTGCATCGGATCAACACGACCGACAGATGCTGCGTGGCCTGCCGTTACATCATCTTCATCGATCAAAAGAATCGGATTTGCATCTCCGCGTGCTTTTTCACTCAGCATTAACACACGTGATTCCTGCTCAGCATTTGATTTTGATGCACCGTGTTCAATTTTACCGATTCCATTAAAGACGGAAGTGGCACTGTCTTTCACAACACCATGTTTTAAGATATAGCCTTCGGAATGTTTGCCAAAATGGATAACCTTTGTTGTAAAGTTTTGAATTTGATCACCGCGGCTGACAACGACTGTTTTTGTGTCGCCGAATGATCCGTCGCCAACAAGGTTCGTAATATTTTCGGAGATCGTGTTTCCATCATTCATTAACCCAAGCGCCCATTCAATCCGTGCATCTCTTTCCGCTACTCCACGGCGATTAACATAAGTCGTCACACCATTGGCAAGAGTATCGACAGCCCCGTATTGTACTTTTGCATTTGTTTTAGCAATTACTTCTGTAACGATATTGAAAACACCGTTCGCTCTTTCCATTGTTGAGACATAGTTTTCTACATAAGTTACTGAACTGTTGTCTTCAGCAACGACGAGAATGTGGTTAAACATGTTTGCTTCTTCATCATCATGGATATAAACAGCCTGAATTGGTTCAGAAACTTCCACGTTTTTCGGAACATACAGGAATGCCCCTCCATTGATGAGGGCTGCATGAAGGGCGGTTAAACGGTGCTCATCCGGTTTAACGGCCGTTTTCATGAAGTGCTTTTCCAAAAGATCGCCATATTCACGAACGGCTGTAAAGATATCTGTGAAAATAACGCCTTGTTCTTGCAATTCGTTCGATAAAGACAAATAAGCAGGGCGATTATTTCGCTGGATATATAAATTCTTATTGTTTGCTTCGAGATCGATTAATGATCTTACTTCTTCCGTAAGTTCATTTAATGAAGGGAAATCTTCACTTTTTACAACATGCTTGCTGAACTGTGTGAAGTTCCAATTATCAATTTTCGTTTTATCAGGCTTTGGCAGCGGCAATTGGTCAACCATTGATAGGGCCTGTAAACGCAATTCTGTGAGCCAAGCCGGTTCGCCCATTTCTTTTGAAAACGAGCTTACATACTCCTGGTCAAATGGTAATTTTATTTCTGTAGTCATTATTATCCCCCTAACGCTTACACTTCTTGCCCAACTGTTTCGTCTTCAATACCAAGTTCCTTCTTGATCCAGTCGTATCCTTCCACTTCTAAGCGCTGTGCGAGCTCAGGCCCGCCTGATTTAACAATACGGCCCTGCATCATAACATGCACAAAATCAGGAGTAATGTAGTTTAAAAGACGCTGATAGTGAGTAATAATTAAGCAGCCAAAATCTTCACTCCGCATTTCATTAATTCCTCTTGACACAACTTTTAAGGCGTCAATGTCGAGTCCTGAATCAATTTCATCAAGGATGGCAATTTTCGGCTCTAACATCATTAACTGGAGAATTTCATTCCGCTTTTTCTCCCCGCCCGAGAACCCTTCATTTACATAACGCTGTGCCATATCCAAGTCCATTTCTAATAATTCCATTTTGCTGTCCATTTTACGGATAAATTTCATTAAAGAAATTTCATTTCCTTCGCCAAGACGGCTGTTAATCGCTGAACGTAAAAAATCGGCATTTGTTACACCACTGATTTCACTTGGATATTGCATAGCAAGAAAAAGGCCGGCACGTGCACGCTCATCCACTTCCATTTCTAAAACGTCCTGGCCATCTAGAGTAATACTGCCTTTTGTTACTTCATATTTTGGATGTCCCATAATAGCTGAAGATAACGTTGATTTACCTGTACCATTAGGACCCATTATCGCATGGATTTCTCCACCTTTAACTTCAAGGTTTACACCTTTCAATATTTCTTTTCCATCAATTTCCACATGTAGGTCTTTAATTGTTAATGTAGATCCTGTCATTATAATACCTCCGTTACGAAAAGAAAGATTTGTATCTGTCGGTTTTTTATGACCGCCATTCCTTCTATTTTCATTTTATTCTCATTTTATTCTCATTACAATCTTATAACAAATGAAAATTATTAGCAACTCTTTACAGGCGCTTAAGCTTAAAACAGGGTAAAACGAAAACCAGTGCACAATTACACTGGTTTCTTTCTTTTCCTTCCTTATTATTATACGTTATATCTCTAAAAATGAAATTTTCGTACTAAATCAGCAACCATTCGTTGGCTTTTTAAATATTCTTTTTCACGCTTTTTTTCTACCCGCATTCTTACATCATGTTTCCTGCAGTAAATTTCGTATCCAACACCATGTGCTGCCTGCATAGCTTTTTCCATTTCACTTGTATAATTCAATTGTAAATGACTGATTACGAATCCTTCCCTTCGTTTTTTCGCTTGTTGGCGATTATTTTTGAACAATATTATGTTACCATTTTTTCAATATCCAGCTCAAAAGCGAAAAAACGGAAAATACTTCGTTATACTTGAAAGAGATTGGATTGGATTTAACAATCCTTGCATTATCATTGAATTCTTCAATAATTCTGCCAAATGATTCCCAAGAAGTTTTGGAAGGAGTACGAAGGCTGAATTTTATGCTCTTTATTATTTAGAAACCGGTACAACGGCTCCTTTATACTTTTTAAGAATGAAATCTTGAATCTCTTTCGAATGAAGAACATTTACAAGCTCTTTAATTTCTTTCTTATTCTCATCACCTTTGCGAACCGCAATAATGTTCACATACGGCGAATTTTTATCTTCGATAGCAATTGAATCTTTAATAGGATTCAACCCGGCATCAATTGCATAGTTAGAGTTAATAACGACTGCATCGCCTTCGCCATTGTTAAAGATTTGCGGAAGCAAAGAAGGTTCATAGTCTGTATCAAACTTTAACTTTTTAGGGTTTTCGACAATATCGTCTACAGTCGCTTTTGTCTTATTTACACCTTCTTTTAATTTAATAAGGCCTTTTTTTTCAAGCATTGTTAAAATACGGCCATGGTCAGCGACAGAGTTACTCATGATGATGTGCGCTCCTTTAGGAAGCTCATCAAGGCTCTTATATTTTTTAGAATAAATTCCGATTGGTTCGATGTGAATTCCGCCTGCGTTTACAAAATCATAGCCATATTCTTTCTTTTGTTCTTCCAAATAAGGAATGTGCTGGAAGTAGTTTGCATCAAGTTCTCCTTCATCAAGTGCTTTATTTGGTAAAACATAATCTTGGAATGTTTTAATTTTTAAATTGATTCCTTTTTTAGCAAGCAACGGTTTTGCTTGTTCTAAAATTTCAGCATGAGGCACGTTTGATGCGCCTACAACTAATTCTTTTTTGCCATCTTTACTGCCTTCTCCGCTTGTGGATGCCTTGTCAGAAGTTCCGCAAGCTGCTAATACTAACGCAACTGCAAGAGCTAAAATAACACTTAACCATTTCTTCATGTTCCTATCTCTCCTTTAACGTTTGTCTATTTTTGATGTAAAATAATCTCCAATAAATTGGATAATAAATACGATAATAAGAATGATAACTGTTGCAATGACGGTTACATCAAATCGATTGCGCTGGAATCCTTCCAGATAAGCAAGGTTTCCAAGTCCTCCAGCACCGATTACTCCTGCCATTGCTGTGTAGCTGACTAAAGCAATAGCCGTAACCGTTATGCCGGAAACGAGAGCAGGCATCGATTCCGGAAGCAGTACTTTCCATATTATTGTACTCGTTTTCGCCCCCATCGATTTCGCCGCTTCAATCACACCTTTATCAATTTCTCGAAGGCCAATTTCCACCATTCGTGCATAAAACGGAGCTGCACCGATAATTAGCGCCGGCAGTGCCGCATTTTCCCCAATCATCGTTCCGACAATCAATTTTGTAAATGGAATCAATAAAACAATCAAAATAATGAACGGTATGGAGCGAAAAATATTGACAAACGCGCTGATGACCGTATTAATAGCCTTATTTTCCCATAAATTCCCTTTCGAAGTAAGGAAAAGCAATAATCCAAGAATAACTCCCAATATGAAAGTTGCTAAAACGGAAATAGCAGTCATATAGAGCGTTTCGATTGTTGCTTCCCACATTCTCTCCCAGTTAACGTTTGCAAACATGTTCTCAAGCATGATTGATCACCTCCACTCCAACATGCAGTGAGCGGATATAATCAACCGCTTTTGTAATCTCTTCATTTTCACCATCTAGATGAATAAACAAAGTGCCGTAAGACCCGTTTTGGGTTTGCGAAATTTTTCCTTGCAGAATATTTGCAGTGACTTCGTAATTGCGTATAAGGTTTGTCATAAGCGGCTGTTGAGTAGCATCCCCAACAAACGTCAACTTGACTACTTGTCCATGTGGATAGTTTTCGAGCAAGTGCTGAACGGTTTCTTTTGTTTCCTCCGGTTCGGTAACTTGCTGAACAAACCTCTTTGTAATCGGCTGCTGAGGGTTCTTAAATACTTCCAGGACTGAGCCAAGTTCGACTACTTTACCGCCTTCCATTACCGCAACGCGGTGGCATATTTTTCTGATAACATGCATTTCATGTGTAATCAGAACGATAGTTAAGCCGAGCCGTTTATTTATATCCACAAGCAAATCAAGAATGGAATCGGTTGTTTGCGGATCCAATGCTGATGTTGCTTCATCACACAAAAGGACTTTTGGATTGTTGGCAAGTGCCCTGGCTATGCCAACCCTTTGCTTTTGCCCTCCGCTAAGCTGAGAAGGATATGCATCTTCTCTTCCTTCTAGCCCGACAAGCTTGATTAACTCATCCACACGTTTAAGCCGTTCTGTTCGATTGACTCCGGCAATTTCAAGGGGGAATGCGATGTTTTCACGGACTGTCCGTGACCAAAGCAAGTTGAAATGCTGGAAAATCATGCCGATTTCGTGCCGAGCTTTTCTGAGCTCGCTGCCTCTGATTTTTGAAACTTCCCTTCCCGCTACCGTGATGGAACCTTCTGTCGGAATTTCAAGGCCGTTCAGCATCCGGATTAATGTACTTTTACCGGCTCCACTATAGCCAATGACTCCAAAGATCTCTCCTTCTTTAATCTCAAGATTGACATTATCAACCGCTTTCACTTGGCCGTGTTTGGAAGGATAAATCTTTTTCACGTTTTTTAATGTAATCAAATGATTCACCTTCTTTATACCCTAGTTAACACATAGATTGTTTTCAATTTGTAATCACGCGGCTGCTTACTGGCTTTTCACCTTACTATTCAACAGAATGAGACAATTCATTCAGCATTGCCGATGATCGCCCTGTTCCGGAATATATAAAAAGCCTTTCTGCACATGAGCAGAAAGGCATCATCATTATCTATCCTTTCTCTCATCTCTCAAAGCTAACGCTTTGTGTGAATTGGCACCATTTCACCGCATAACTGGCAGTGACGGTTGCCGGGCTTCATAGGGCACATCCCTCCACCTCTCTTGATAAGAGCGAAACATCATTTTCTATTCAATTTATATTTTCATAGATAGATATAAATTAGATTTAAGCAGCAAATAATTACAAACGTTATCCTATCACGGATATAAAAAGGTGTCAATGACATTTATTAGCATTTATTGAATGCAGGTCTTTAAACTTTTGCGGATAGTGATGTAATACCTGTTGCAGTTTGAATTGCCTGCTCAAGATCTTCGATTAAATCATCCACATGCTCGATCCCGACTGAAAGACGGATAAGATCCTCTGAAACCCCGGCTGCTTTTAATCCTTCAGCATCCAACTGCTGATGAGTAGTGCTTGCCGGATGAATAATTAAACTTTTTGCATCGCCGACATTTGCTACATGCGCCCAAAGTGTTAGAGAATTGATCAGTTTGGCGCCAGCTTCACGTCCTCCTTCGATTCCGAAAACAACGATCGAGCCAGCCCCTTTTGGCAGATACTTTTCTGCAAGAGCTTTATCAGGATGGCTTTCATGTCCAGGATACAGAACCCATTTTACAGCCGGATGATTTTCCAAGTAGCTGACGATTTTTTGTGCGTTTGCAACGTGTTCTTTCATCCGCACATGCAGGGTCTCCAGTCCCAACGTGAATTGAAAAGCATTTTGCGGGCTTAATGCTGGACCCATATCTCTAAGAAGCTGAACACGGGCTTTTACAATATAAGCGAGAGGACCAAGCGCCTCACTGTAAACAATATTATGGTAGCTTGGATCTGGTTCAGTGAAACCAGGGAATTTCGGAGAATTCCAATCGAATTTTCCTCCATCCACAATAATTCCGCCTAATGTTGTTCCATTTCCAACAATCCATTTTGTTGCAGAATGAATGACAATATCAGCTCCATGCTCGATTGGACGGCAAAGGTATGGAGTAGCAAATGTATTATCAATAATTAACGGAATTCCCGCTTCATGGGCAATATTTGCAACTTTTTCAATGTCCAGAACTCTTAAAGAAGGGTTTCCGATTGTTTCAGCAAAAACAGCCTTTGTTTTTTCCGTTATGGCTTTGCGAAAATTTTCCGGATCCGTAGCGTCAACCAATTTAACATTGATCCCATATTTCGGAAGCGTTACGGTAAAAAGGTTATATGTTCCTCCGTATAAATTGGATGCTGCTACAATTTCATCTCCTGCATGGGCAATATTTAAGATAGCGAGCGTAATGGCAGCCTGTCCGCTGGCAAGTGCCAATGCTCCTACACCGCCTTCTAGCAATGCAACCCTTTCTTCGAATACTGTAACAGTTGGATTGTGAATCCGCGTATATATATAGCCCTGCTCTTTTAAAGCAAATAGATTTGCAGCATGCTCTGTATTCTTAAATTGATATGCGTTATTTTGATAAATAGGTACAGCTCTTGCCCCTGTTACCGGATCAGGGGACAATCCTCCGTGAACTCCTAATGTTTCAAGGCGATAATTCTTTTGTTTTTCCGTCATCTTCAACTCTCCTTAAAAATAATGAAAGATTCTTTCAAAACATAGATGAAAAAACCCTCTTCAATAAGAAGAGGGGTCATTATCATCTCTTCTTATCTTTCAGAGCAGTTGCTCTGCTGGAATTAGCACCGTGTATAAAACCGGTTGCCGGGCTTCATAGGGCCAGTCCCTCCGCCACTCTTGATAAGATTATATAATCTTTTTCGTCAAACTAGTTTGAATATTTTAAAATGATAGTATCATTTTTCACGCTCATAGTCAACTAATATTATCCTTTTACTAACAAATTATTTTCAGCATACGGCTTTGTAAGGAAAAATATTGCCTCAAGTCACTTAACCAAGATTCTTGCTCTAGCAAGTTGACATTTCTATTTTTTTGAGCACAGCTCCGCCCCTATTCAAAACAAAAAAAACCAGGAAAAACACCTGATTCTTCAATTAATATATTGTAGTTTTGATTTTATCCAATAAATAAGGCACAGAATGAAGGGCATATATTTTTTCCACCCATTCTCCATCCTTTGCTAACAGCAAACATGGTACACTTTCTATTGAAAGCTCTTTAGCAAGTTCAGACATGTAATTTAAATCTGCTTTACCGAAGGGAATTTCCGGCAGTAATTCAGACACAACTTCAAGCATCCTGCCTCCGACCTGGCACGTTCCGCATAAAGGAGTATAAAAATAGATGACTGCTGTTTTTTTATCTTTTACTAAATTTTTAATATCTTGATGTGTCCATTCCTTCATTTTAAAAATAATCTTCCTTTTTTAAGTATTGAGCGTGAACATCGATGTTAGCTCCCAATAGTACGGTAGCCAAATGATGGACTGGAGCAGTCGCAACTTCCCTGTACATCTTGTCTATATATATATGTTCAGCGTGAGGGAATTCCCTTTTTAATAGCTTGCGCAATTTTTCTCCCGCTTCATCTGAATCAACAAGTATATAAACATCTTTTTCAAAAAAGAGATCAATCCATTCGTCTAGCTTTGTCATACTGATTGTTCCATTCGTACAAAAAATTTCAACAGGCTCCTTTACAATGCTTTTGACTTTTCTTTTATCAGATTTCCCCTCAACAATTAAAACTTTCTCAATTTTGTCTTCGATCATCTTTATCACCTGTGAATAGAGTAATATTCTTACATCACCATATTCAGTTATCGTTCTTTTTGTGTAACCCGCCATTGCAGATAACTCTATTGTTACTTATTTTTAGAATGATTGCAAAAGACAAGCCTTAGAAAGTTCGTTTTGCCTAATCAAAACAAAAGGCGCAAGCGCCCCGTTTAGCCCCGACAAGCACAAGACGAATCACGCAAGAGTCGATAGACTCTGGAGTGATTTGGCTTGTGACCTCGAGGGGCTGGGCGCTGGAGCCAGATTACGATAAACCCCATTCAAAGTAATACACAAGGTATGGATTTTATAATTTCCTTAACAATGAAAAAAGCGCCTTGAAACTTCAAGGCGCTCTATAAATTAATCTTCTTTAATCATTTCTTCATATTGTTCAGCGGTCATTAAGTTGTCAACTTCGCTTAGATCAGATGGTTCGATTACAATCATCCATGCTTTTTCATATGGAGATTCATTTACAAATTCAGGGTTGTCATTCAATTCTTCATTTATTTCTACAACCTTGCCGCTAATCGGCGCATATAATTCAGATACAGTTTTAACAGATTCAACACTTCCAAATGGCTCATTTGCTGTCACTTCAGCTCCAACTTCAGGAAGTTCAACAAATACAATGTCCCCAAGTTCAGACTGTGCAAAGTCAGTGATTCCAACACGCACTTTATCCCCTTCTACTTTTACCCACTCATGCTCTTCAGAATAACGCAGTTCTTTTGGTGTATTCATATAATAATCCCTCCAAAATTAATTCATATTCTATATTCGAATAATAACAATTATTCACCTGTGTGTACCAATAAAAACTAGTTTCTTCAATATTTACTTAAGATAACCACATTTTCTCAAATTCCTCTTCATTAAAACCAACTGTCACTTTATTGCCGTCAGTTACAATAGGACGCTTGATTAACATGCCATCAGAGGCTAACAAATCAAGCAGTTCGTCTTGTGAGGCTGCCTTTATTCTATCCTTTAAGCCTAATTCACGATACTTTTGGCCGCTTGTATTAAAAAACTTTTTCAATTCAAGCCCGCTTTTTTTCATCATTTCTTCTAATTCCGCACGTGAAGGAGGATTTTCCACAATATGTACTTCATTAAAGGCAACTTTATGTTCTTCAAGCCACTTTTTCGCCTTCCTGCAAGTGCTGCATTTTGGATACCAATAAAAAGTTAATGCCATCAATCCACCACCTAATGATATCTTGCCCTAAAATTTAATTGGTCATTTGTCATAGTACCATAATTTTTATAAATTTCCTAACATTGAGTGTCATTTTTCAATTTTTTGATTGATAAAGTAAGAGCCCCCTAAAGAAGAGAAGGGAGCTATTTATATTACACGATATAACGTTCTGCTTCTATTAACTTGTTTGCAGCTTCACGTTTCTTGGCAATTACATTAATTGGAGTATGGCGGGTAAATTTGCGCAGTGCAGAAATAAGCATACGGAGTGCATCCCCTAGTTCAACTGCGACAATCGTTTCTTTTGCATGTTGTTCAATTTCGTTGAATGCTTCCTGACAAAAGATTTGTGTATAAAGAAGCTTTTGTTTGCTCTTTTCTAAGCCGAATTTTTCAATTGCTTTTTCCGTCCGCAATACAGCCGATTCCATTGCGTAAACATTTGATACAATATCAGCAATATTAACAAGAATCTCCTGTTCTTTTTCAAGCGCTTTGCCGTATTTTTGTGCTGCAAGGCCGCAAGCCAGCAAGCCGATTTTCTTCGCGTTTTTCACTAAATATTTTTCTTGTGCAAGCGGTTCATGGCCAGGGTCTTCCGGCATAAGCATGATCAATTCTTCCTGAATGGTCTGTGCTTTCTGAAGAAGCGGCAGCTCGCCCTTCATTGCTTTGCGAAGTAATGTTCCAGGAACAAGCAAACGATTGATTTCGTTTGTCCCTTCGAAAATGCGGTTGATCCGGGAATCACGATAAATTCTTTCAATCTCATATTCCGCCATAAAGCCGTAGCCGCCGTGGATTTGAACGCCTTCATCAGCAATATAATCAAGGACTTCTGTTGCAAAGAATTTGTTTAGCGAGCACTCAATCGCATATTCAGCAATCGACTTTGCTACCTCTAATCCATCTTTTACTTGTTCATTCGTTAAATTGCTCATGCGCTCTTCAAACAAACCAACTGTGCGATAAACCGAACTTTCAGCAGCATACAGCTTGGCAGCCATCGTGCCAAATTTTTCTTTTGTTAAATTAAATTGTGCAATTGGTGTTTTAAACTGCTGGCGCTGGTTTGCATATTGAACAGTTATTTCAAATGCACGTTTCGAACCTCCCACTGCACCAACACCAAGCTTATAACGTCCAATATTCAGGATGTTAAAAGCGATGACATGCCCTTTTCCCGGTTCACCAAGAAGGTTTTCTTTCGGTACTAGCGCATCTTGCAAAATTAGCGTCCGAGTAGAAGAACTCTTAATCCCCATTTTCTTTTCTTCTGCGCCTGTTGAAACCCCAGGAAATTCTCTTTCTACGATGAAGGCAGTGAAATGCTCGCCGTCAATTTTAGCGTAAACAATAAATACATCTGCAAATCCTGCATTTGTAATCCATTGTTTTTCACCATTTAGGACAAAGTGAGTGCCTTCTGCATTTAATTTTGCAGTCGTTTTCGCACCAAGAGCATCAGAACCCGATCCCGGTTCTGTTAAAGCGTATGCTGCGATCTTCTCACCTGTTGCCAGAAGCGGAAGATATTTTTGCTTTTGTTCTTCATTTCCAAAAAGGACAATTGGAAGGGAGCCGATTCCGACATGTGCTCCGTGGGAAATGGAGAAGCCGCCTGCACGAGACATTTTCTCTGCAATAAGAGCTGAGCTGATTTTATCAAGTCCTAGGCCTCCATATTCTTCAGGTACATCTGCACCTAATAAGCCTAATTCGCCAGCTTGCTTTAGTAATTTTAAAGATCGGTCAAACTCATGGTTTTCTAATTGCTCAAGCTGAGGTAAAACTTCATTGACAACATAATCTTCTGTTGTCTTTGCAATCATTTTTTGTTCATCATTGAAATCTTCTGGGGTGAAGACTTGTTTATATGAAACATCTTCAATTAAAAAGCTTCCGCCTTTAACTATGTTTTGAGTTTCGTTCGACATTGATTTTTCCTCCATTCTTTATCTTGGAAGAAACACTTGTGGATCCTCCCAATTCATTTTTAGAGTAATTCAAAAACTGCGGCTGCCCCCATTCCGCCTCCTATGCACATTGTGACAACACCAAATTGTTCGTTTCTTCTTCTTAATTCATGAATAAGTGAAAGAGTCAGCTTTGCTCCTGTACATCCAAGCGGATGACCAAGGGCAATTGCACCACCGTTCACGTTAACTTTTTCTTCATCGAGGCCAAGTTCACGAATGATCTGCAACGATTGAGATGCAAATGCTTCGTTTAATTCAAATAAGCTAATGTCGGATAATTCCAAACCAGCGAGTTTTAATGCTTTAGGAATGGCTACAACAGGTCCGATTCCCATAATTTCCGGCGGCACGCCGCCAACAGCAAATGATCTGAATTTGGCCAGAGGCTTTAAGCCGAGTGATTCGGCTTTTTCACGGTCCATTACCATAACTGCCGCAGCTCCATCACTTGTTTGCGACGCATTGCCCGCTGTAACAGTACCGTTAACCGAGAAAACAGGCCGAAGCTTTGCCAGTGCCTCCATATTTGTTTCCGGGCGGACGCCTTCATCTGTCGTAAACTTGATCGTTTTCTCAACTAACTTATTGTTTTTGTCGAAAGACCTTATCGTTACATCCACCGGAACAATTTCTTCTTCAAACTTGCCTTCCTGAATGGCTTTTGCCGCTTTCTTATGGCTTCGCACCGCAAAAGCATCTTGGTCTTCACGGGAAATTCCGTATTTTTTGGCTACCTCTTCAGCTGTATGACCCATGCCCATATAATATTCCGGTGCTGTTTCTGCAAGCCTAGCATTTGGACGCACAACATGGCCCATCATCGGAACCATGCTCATTGATTCAACTCCTCCGGCAATAATGGTGTCAGAGGCGCCGACCATAATCCTTTCAGCTGCATAAGCGATCGATTGCAAGCCCGATGAACAATAGCGATTGATGGTAATGGCAGGCACAGTATACGGAAGGCCTGCCAGTGCCCCGATATTTCTGGCCACATTCATCCCTTGTTCAGCTTCGGGCATCGCACATCCAATAATCAAATCGTCAATATTTCCTTGATAATTGCCGGCACGATTGATCGTTTCTTTAACAACCAACGCCCCTAAATCGTCCGGACGTACATTGGCGAGCGTTCCCTTTTTCGCCTTCCCAACTGGAGTACGTGCACCGGCCACGATTACTGCTTCTCTCATTCCGTTCCCTCTCTTTCTATGTTTATATAAATCTTTTAATTGCGAAGCGGTTTGCCTTTGACAAGCATATGCTGCATTCTAGCTTGCGATTTGGGTTCTGCAACAAGGTTTAGGAATGCTTCTCTTTCAAGATCAAGCAAGTACTCTTCATCCACTTCTGTTCCAAACGGCACCCTGCCTCCGGCAATGACATAAGCAAGCTTTTTGGCAATCTTCAAATCATGCTCTGAAATATAACCTGAGTGGTACATTGACTGAGCACCGAGAAGCAATGTTGCATAACCCGTTTCTCCAACAACCGGGATTTTTTTGCGTACAGGTGGTTTATAGCCTTTTTCATAGAGTGCCAGTACAGCTTGCTTTGCATCATACAGAAGATGATCGCTGTTAACGCTTATTCCATCAGCATGATTTAGGAAGTGATTCTCGCGTGCTTCTTCACCGGAAGTCGACACCTTAGCCATTGCAATTGTTTCAAATACTTTATTCGCAACTTTTTGCAAGTCAAAATCAATTCCGTTTGGGAGGCTTTCAAGATGCTTAATATAAAGTTCTTTATTTCCGCCTCCTCCCGGAATAAGACCAACTCCTACTTCGACAAGACCCATGTATGTTTCTGATGAAGCCTGAATATGAGCCGCAGGCAAGCATATTTCTGCCCCACCGCCAAGTGTCATACCAAATGGTGCTGCTACTACTGGTTTTTTGGAATATTTAATCTTCATGGCAGCCTTCTGGAAATTGCGAACAACCATTTCAAGTTCAAAAAGGTTGTCATCTTGAGCTTCCATAAGGATCATTGCCAGGTTGGCACCGACACAGAAGTTTTTCCCTTGATTTCCGATGACAAGACCTTTATAATTCTTTTCAACTTCATCAATTGCAAAATTGATCATTTGAATAATATCAAGGCCGATGGAATTATTTGGAGAATGGAACTCAAGAAGCGCTACACCGTCGCCAAGGTCTATCAAGCTTGCTCCGCTGTTCTTTTTAATGACACCTTTTTGTTTTTTTAGAAGCTTAAGGTTGATTATTTTTGGATTTTCTTCTAAAAGCTTATATTCACCGTTATGGTAGAAGAAAACATTTCCGTCTTCTTCTTTATAGAAAGAAGAAAATCCTTTTTCTACCATTTCTTTCACCCAGACAGGTACTTCTTTTCCAGATGCTTCGAACTTTTTCAATGATGTTTCAAGGCCGATGGCATCCCACGTTTCAAATGGGCCTAATTCCCATCCAAATCCCCACTTCATGGCTCTGTCAATTGCGACAATATCATCGGCAATGATTCCAAGCAGCTCAGCGGAGTAAACAAGAACTGGACTGATAATATTCCATAACAAGCTGCCGGCACGATCTTCAGCATATACAAGCGCTTTCATTTTATTGGCTGTGCCTTTTTCCTGTCTGCTCATTTCTGTAGCGGCTGTTTTTAATTTTTTTCGCGGGCCATATTCCATTGTTGCTGGATCCAATTCCAGAATTTCTTTGCCTTTCTTCAGAAAAAAACCTTGGCCTGACTTGCTTCCAAGCCAGCCTTTATTGAGCATTTCTTTCATGAAAACAGGCACTTCAAATACTTCTTTTTCTTTGCCTTCAACTTGCTCATAAACGTTATTTGCTACATGAACAAACGTATCAAGCCCTACAACATCAAGGGTTCGGAAAGTGGCGCTTTTTGGACGGCCGATTAGCGGACCTGTAACGGAATCAACCTCTCCTACACTGTACCCGCCTTTAAGCATTTCCTGAACCGTAACGAGAAGGCCGTATGTTCCAATTCGATTCGCAATAAAGTTCGGCGTGTCTTTTGCCTCAACAACGCCTTTGCCAAGAACGTCTTCCCCAAATTGTTTCATAAAAGCTAAAACTTCCGCTGCTGTATCCTTTGTAGGAATCACTTCAAGAAGCTTTAAATATCGCGGCGGGTTAAAAAAGTGAGTACCAAGGAAATGTTTCCTGAAGTCTTCTGAACGCCCCTCTGCCATTGCCTCAACCGAAATGCCGGAAGTATTCGAGCTTACAATGCTGCCCGGTTTACGGTATTGGTCCACTTTTTCAAATACTTGCTTCTTAATTTCCAAATTTTCAACAACAACTTCGATAATCCAGTCAACTTCACTTAACCGAATCATGTCATCTTCAAAGTTCCCTGGTTCAATTAATGCAAGGTTTTTTTTGGAGGTTAGCGGAGCCGGCTTTTGCTTCAACAGTTTTTGGAGTGCAGAAGAGCTAAGGCGGTTTCGAATCTGTTTATCTTCAAGTGTTAAGCCATTTGCTTTTTCTTCTTCTGTTAATTCGCGAGGCACAATATCAAGCAATAATGTTGGGATGCCGATGTTAGCCAGGTGTGCGGCAATTCCTGATCCCATTACTCCTGATCCAAGGACCGCAGCCTTTTGAATACGTTCGATCAATTTTGTCTCCTCCTTTGACACTTTGAATGAACACTCATTCATTTTTCTGCCAAAAAAATTACCTACGTTAAATATAAAATATTAAAAAAATTTCCGCAATAATCAAATACGGAAAATTGAAAAATTTTAGAAAAAATATTTTCTGTTTTGATGTTAAGTAAATGGGCATTCTAAAATTGAAGCTTGCACTATTGGAGCTTTTTACTGACACAACCTTGGAATCGGAGGTAAAAGCGATGGCGAAAAGAAAAAAGAATCCTTCTAAAGCAGGGGTCAGTGCTGCCAGCGTAAAAGGCAACGCAGGTCCGACAGTTGAAATGGACGGCGGCGGAAAAGTCAACAGCCAAAATAACCAATATAAGAAGTAAGGATCATTCTTGTGTGAGACTTTTAACGGTTAAAGATCATGTTTTCGCCGTTAAGTACTAACTTTCGGCGGTTGGAACATGATTTTTCGCCGTAATAATTGAAAATTCACCGGTTAGCAAATTAAGAAGTAAAATAGGAAAAGACAGGCCGTTAAATAAGCCTGTCCTTTTTCTATTTTTTTATAATTCCTTTTAATACAAAGGCAACGTTTGCCGGGCGTTCTGCAAGGCGGCGCATAAAATAACCATACCAGTCAGTTCCATATGGAACGTAGACGCGCATTTTATATCCTTCTTTCACAAGTTCAAGCTGCCTTTCTGGGCGAATTCCGTAAAGCATTTGAAACTCAAATTGGCTGGTCGGAATATTATGTTCTTTTACAAGCTGTTTTGTATATTCAATGATCGCATCATCATGTGTAGCAACAGCTGTATAATTGCCATTCAGCAAATGCATTTTGATAATCTTTTTAAAGTTTTCATCGACATCTTTTTTATCCGGAAAAGCCACTTCCTGAGATTCTTTGTATGCCCCTTTAACAAGGCGAAGATTTGGCGAGTATTGATTCAAATCTTCTATATCCTGAACGGTGCGGTACAAATAAGCCTGAATAACCGTTCCAACATTGTCGTATTCAGATTTTAACTGTTTAAAAATATCGAGTGTTTTTTGACAGCGGGAGAAATCTTCCATATCAATCGTAACGAATACACCATTTTCTTTTGCTGTATCAAGAATGCGGTGCATATTTCGCATAACCACGTCATCGGAAATATCCAATCCCATTGAAGTCATTTTTAAAGAAAGCTGCGAGTCTAACTTTTCCCGGCCGATCGCTTTTATTGCTTCAATTGAATGATCCGCCATTTCATTTGCTTCTTTTTCATTATCAACAAACTCACCAAGGTAATCGATCGTAACAACTAAACCTTTTTTGTTAAGATCTTTAATGACATTCACTGCCTGTTCGATTGTTTCACCTGCAACAAAACGGGAGGCGCCAAAGCGCAAGCCATATTTTTTTGCAAGTTTTGTTAAGGTTTTATTCTTAGATAAAAAGAGAAAAAAATCTCTCATTGCCTGTTCCATAATCTACCTCCATGTGAAAACGATTACAATTGTTTAAAATTCGATTTCTACTAATATTTCAAAATTGTATTTGCCATCTTAATTTTATCACTTATTATGTTTTTTGGACATGATTTCACAAAAAAAAGATCGAATTTTGTCGAGTAATAATTTTCTTAATATAATAATTATTCGGACGCTTCCTTATTCTTTTTGCTTATCTTCCCAAGGCTCAAATGAAAACGGAACTCCAATCATTTGTGCGGTCAAATAATCATAGGACACTAAATCTTTTTTTGACAGCTCTTTTAAAGATCGTTTCCCCATCGCTCTTAATGCTATTTTTATTTCTTCTGTACTTGATATTAAGAATTTCTCCGCTGATTTCACTCCTTCTTCGACTTTAAATTTATCCTTGAATTTTCCTTCATTCCAAACAACTTGTGTAGGCGGTTCAAATGGAAGAGCATTTAATATTTGTTTATGTGCTACAGTAAATAGCATGACAGACCCTAAAGCAACAGCATCTGCGCCGAGTGCAAGAACTTTTAAAAAGTGCCCGGGGGTAAAAAGCCCCCCCGAGACAATTAAACTAACTTGTCCCTTCATATTCCTCTTTTCTAGATGATTAGCAGCCCGGACAACTCCATGCAATGTCGGTATTCCAAAATCATCAGCTAAAATGGGAGGTGCACCGAGTGTGGCCGCTTGTCCGCCGTCAATCGTAATGAAATCAACACCAATGTCAATTAAATGATCAATGTCTTCTTCAATTTTTCCTCCTGCCCCCATTTTTACGCCAATTGGAACACCTCCTGAAAGGTTTCGAAGGTACTCAACTAGTTCTTTCATATCTTCTAATGTTTGATTTTCAAAAAAATGCTCATAAATCACTGCATCCTCATTTTCTTTAAGCCCCATCACTTCACGAGCACGGCCTGTTAAATTATTTGGTGAAATTTTTCCGCCCATCCCGACTAATGCGCCTTGTCCAAGCTTAATTTCAATCATATTGGCACGTTTAATAACTTCTTCTTCCTTTGACCATTGTGTTTTTGAAAACTGTAAAATATACTTTCCTGCATTGTCTAATTCTTCAGGCAATATTCCGCCTTCACCTGAATTAATCGCTGTTCCTGTGTTTTTAGCTGCTTGGGCCAAAGCAATCCTCACTTCTTCACTGAGTGCGATCCCATAGGCCATCCCGCTGATCAAAAGCGGAATGTTAATTTCCAATGGTTTTTTCGCTTTTGGACCAATTGTTACTTTAACATCTACTTCTTCTTCATTATCAACTGGAAACGGCGTCGTCTGTGCAGGAATAAATGTAATCGGATCAAAATGCGGCCATTTTTTTGAAGAGCCAAGCGGGCGATGAAGGAGATCACCTGATTCTGCACGCAAGTTATTTTCAAGCACATTTTGAATGCCAATATGCCGAAAGCCTGGTATCATCTCAATAATATTTTCTTGATAGCTGTCGCTCAGAATGATTTTTCCCATCTGCTTCACCATTCGTTTCATAAACCAACGCCAACCAACAAGAATGAATAAAAAAAGGACAAATAATATTGTAATCATCACAAAAATCAATATATAAAAAATGTTCGACATATTCATTTCTCCACTATTACATAAATTAAACCGTTCTCCACTCTCATTATTTCCCTAAAGAAGGGAAAACATGTTTTTTGGCGTGATTTGCTTCATAGGTGAGCGAAGCCAAGCACAAAATATTTACAAAGCTAAAGGAGGTAATTTTCATGAACTTAATAAATGATATCACTCACCGTCCTTGGCCATTACCTTCGAAAAAATGGATTATGCGGCAAACTTGGAGTAATCTATTGTTTGCTCATTGGCCTGTACCACCTGAAACACTGCGCCCGCATATTCCCCCTCCCTTACAAATCGACACCTTTAATGGATATGCGTGGTTGGGTATTGTTCTATTTGTTTTGGAAGGAATTTATCCTCGTGGATTGTCATATGTATCGTTAGTCCCTCCATTTCCAGAAATCAATGTAAGGACATATGTTCAATGCAATGGGAAACCCGGTGTTTATTTTATGTCCCTTGATGCCGAGCACTGGATCACATATACAATTGCAAAAAAATTGTTTCGTTTGCCTTATTATTCTGCACAAATTTCTTTTCAAAAAAAAGGACAAACCTTTCATTGCAAAAGTATTCGCAAAGGAAAAACAAATACTCCAATAATATTTAATGGAAATTACGTTCCTTTATCAGAAGTTTATTTTGCTAAAGAAGGAACGCTGGACCATTGGCTTACAGAACGATATTGCCTCTACAGTACCGATAACGGAGCCAATATCTATTGCGGTGAAATACACCATCGTCCATGGCCGCTGCAAAAAGCAGAGACAGAAATATGTACAAATACACTTTTTTCTCCTTTTCATTTTGACTTTACTGAAGTAAAACCCATTTCTCATTTCTCGAAAGGAGTTGATGCGCTTATCTGGAATATTAAAAAAGTACGTTTTTAATGCGAAAAAGACAGACCCCTCCAATAAATACATATAAAACGATTCTAATTATTGTTGTTGTTGGAGGGAGTCAGACCTTTTTAAGCCATCACTTAATAAGTTAACCCCTTTTTATCCATTCTTTTTTGCACGATGGGCTTCATTTAATTGCTTAATTTCTCGAACGAGTTGTTTCATTTCTTCCTTTGCATCTGGATATAATTCATTCCAGTGCTTGGCAAGAGGCGGCATCGATTTAGCAATGTGCGTGTATAAAGCCCATATTTTCACCTTTTCTTTTAATTCATCATTCGTGTCACCAATTAACAGTTCTGTATATTTGGTAAGCAAAGCATCAAATTGCTCGTAAAATTTTTCTTCCAAAAAGGCCCCTCCTTACATAAGCCGTTTGCATGTTTGCGGATATTTTCCGCCCAAAATCGCAATTTTAATTAGTTAAATCTGTAAGACTCGGAACCATGCAAAACAGGCGTTCCTTTTAAAATGCATCTTCCTTTTCCATACGGAATGCACAAGGGTGTTCCAAATAACGGATCCATCGTAACCTCACAGTCCATGCCAAATACATTTTTGACAAGGCTGCAATTAATGACATGTTCTGGTTTTCCCTGGGCATAAATCTTTTGATCCTTAATAGCGACAATATTATGCGCATAGCGGCATGCTAAATTTAAATCATGAAGAACCATCACAATTGTTCGTTTTTCTGTTTCGTTTAATTCAAAAAGCAAATCCAAAATCTCAATTTGATGAGCCATATCCAAATAAGTTGTTGGCTCATCCAATAAAATAATATCCGTATTCTGAGCAAGGGTCATAGCAATCCAGGCGCGCTGGCGCTGCCCGCCTGATAACGAATCGACAGTCCGGTCTTTTAAATGGTCTAAACCGGTTGCTTTTAACGCTTTTCTTACCTTCGTTTCGTCTTCGATTGTCCACTGTTTCAGCCAAGATTGATAAGGATATCTGCCTTGTTTCACCAACTGAAGAACAGTGAGGCCTTCAGGTGCTGCCGGAGATTGCGGAAGAATGGCCATTTTTTTTGCTACCTCTTTTGTTGATAATTTGGATATGGCTTCCCCTTCAAGCAAAACGGCGCCTGATTTAGGTTTAAGAAGCCGGGCAATGGAACGAAGCAGTGTCGATTTTCCGCAGCCGTTCCCGCCTATAAAAACTGTGATCTCACCTCTTGGAACTTTAAGGTCAAGTTCATTAATAATAATAGTTTCTCCGTATGAAAGCGTCAGTTTATTCGTTTCTATCGCCTGCCCCATTTATACCCGCTCCTTTACTAGTATTTCTTTAAACCTAAGAATTCCTTGTTTTAAACAATAAGTAGATAAAATATGGTGCCCCAATGCTTGCTGTAAAAACACCGGCAGGTATTTCTAACGGCGAAAACAATGTTCGGCCAATTAAATCTGCAAGCATGACCAATATTCCGCCTAAAAGCGCCGAAACCGGCAATAAAGCTCCAAAGGCGGAACCAACAAGCCGCCTTGCCATATGAGGTGCCATTAAACCGACAAAACCGATTCCCCCTGCAAAAGCGACAGAGCTGCCAATTAAACCAGTACTGATCATCAGTAAAGTGAAGCGCTGTCTATGAACATGGCTTCCAAGACCGGCTGCGATATCATCACCAAGCTCTTGGATATTAACATGTCTTGCATAAATAAAGGCTATTATAAGAAGAAGGACAATCCATGGAACGAGAATTCCAACGTTTTTCCAATTTGACCCGTACACGGTCCCGGTAATCCAAATATTTGCCTGGCTGGCTTGATAAATAGGCCCTAAAATCATCATGATTGTTGTCAAAGCCTTCATTAATGTCATAATTCCAATACCAATAAGAACGAGCCTTACCGATGATACACCGTTTTTCCATGCTAAAAGATAAACGAGAAAAGCAACGGCGGCAGCTCCGCAAAATGCGGCTGCCGGAAGCCAACTAATGCTTACTGTTAAAGAATGATTTTTATCACTAAAAACAGCTAAAAAACCGACAACGGCAACGGTTGCTCCCCCGGTAATACCCAGAATGTCAGGAGATGCGAGCGGGTTCCGGATCATGCCCTGCAAAATCCCTCCAGCGACTGAGAGCCCCATTCCGGCCATGAAAGCAATGATGATTCTCGGCAGCCGGAACGACAGGATCACGAGGCGGTCTGTTTCAGAACCTCCGCCAATCAACACTTGCAAAACATCCAGAGGACTGATTTTCATCTCTCCCATTCCTGTGCTTAAAACAAAAACAAATGATGCCGTAAGCAACAACCCGAAGAAAACAAATAGTCCTTTATTATCGATTAAATATGATATTTTCCCTTTAAATATTCGAAAGTTTTTATATCGTTGTTTCATCGCCCACTGAACCCCTTTCTAGCAATATAAATAAAAAATGGGGTTCCTATAATGGCTGTCATAACACCGACCGGAACTTCCCGGGGCATTAAAATATATCTGGATGCAATGTCAGCTGCTATCAATAGCATTCCGCCAAGCACGCCTGAAAAAGGAATTACCCAGCGATGGTCGATCCCTACAATAAAACGGGTAAGATGAGGAACGACAATTCCAATAAATCCAATGGGGCCACAGGCTGCAACTGCCCCTCCTGAAAGAAGGATGACAATCATTCCGATGCCTATTTTTAAAAACACTGTATTTAATCCAAGACCTTTCGCCACATCTTCTCCCATTGAAAAAACATTCATTTTTGCTGCTATTAACAGCGAAGCAATCCAGCCAGCGGCCAAATATGGAAGGACAGTAGTTAAATTTTCCAGCTTTCTTCCGGAAACGGACCCTGCAAGCCAAAATAACACTTGTTCGAACGCGGCTTCATTTAATACGAGAAGACCTTGGGTAAAAGAAGAAAACATTGCTGTCATGGCTGCACCGGCAAGTGTGAGCTTCATCGGAGTTAATCCTTCCCTTCCAATGGATCCAACCACATAAACACTTATAGCAGCTATAGCAGCACCTAAAAAAGAAAGCCACGTAAAAAAATGAAGATTCCCCAAACTGAACATCGTTACGCCTATTACGACAGCAACTCCGGCTCCTGCATTAACTCCGAATATATCCGGTGATGCAAGCGGATTTTTCGTTAACGTTTGCATTAAGACTCCTGAAATGGCTAAACTCGCTCCAACTGCAGCGGCAATGAATGCACGAGGAACTCTTGCCGATTGAATCACAAGATGTTCATTTGATCCATTAAAATGGGTAAATGCGTCAATAGCCATTTTCCAAGTCGTATCCGTATACCCGTAAACAATGCTCGCACATATGAAAAAAAGCAGCAAAACAATGGCGAGCAAAAACCCCATCCATTTCTGCCTTGTGTTTTTTAACAGCATAGCCAAATACCTTCTAACCTGTTTATTTATGTATGGTCCATTTTCAAGTTTCAGTCTATTGTAATCATGAGAATCTGTCAATGACTTTGAAAATCATTATCAATTAATTGTTGACATTGCATAGGAATCACATTATGATAAGTTATAAATGATAATGATTATCATTAACAATAATATTGAGGAGGCATACATAAGTTGAAAAAATTAAAATCGCTATTTGCTATTATTTCTTTATTCACGCTCTTCCTTCTTGCCGCTTGCGGAAACAATGCAGAGGAGACGGCAACTGAGAAAAAAGAAAACGACAAAAAAACAGAAGATACAAGCTATACAGTTGAACACGCAATGGGAACAACTAAATTAGAAAAAACACCTAAAAGAGTCGTCGTCCTTACAAACGAAGGAACGGAAGCCTTGCTGGCTCTAGGAGTAAAACCCGTTGGAGCTGTTCAATCATGGCTTGGAGATCCGTGGTACGATCATATTAAGAATGATATGGAAGGGGTCGAAGTCGTAGGAGTTGAGCATGAAGTAAATTTGGAGAAAATTGCAGCATTGAAACCTGATTTAATTATTGGAAACAAATTGCGTCAAGAAGCTGTGTACGATAAATTAAGTGCGATTGCTCCAACTGTTTTTTCATAAACTCTCAGAGGAGATTGGAAAGAAAACTTTCAATTATATGCGAAAGCTTTAAACCTTGAAGAAAAAGGAAACAAAGTATTAAGCGATTTTGATGCAAAAGCAGCCGATTTAAAACAAAAACTAGGTGATAAAGTAAATCAAGAAGTTTCTGTTGTTCGTTTCATGGCTGGAACTGCTCGTATTTATTACACAGATTCCTTTTCCGGGGTTATTTTCGATCAATTAGGATTTAAACGTCCTAAACAACAGGAAGAGCTTTTTACTGGAAATAATAAACTTGGAAAACTTGCGATTGAGGTTGGAAAAGAACTCATTCCTAAAATGGATGGGGACATTCTTTTCTACTTCACATATGCACCAGAAGGTGATCAAGAAGCTCTTAATACAGCAAAAGAATGGACAAGTGATCCCCTTTGGAAAAACTTAAATGCTGTTAAGAACGGAAATGCCCATGAAGTTAATGACGCGATTTGGAATACTGCCGGCGGCGTTATAGCAGCTAACCAAATGCTAGATGAACTTGAAAAAATAATGCTCACAAATTAAAAACTGCAATTGAAAAGAATCCGCATGAACCAATGCGGATTCTTTTTTTGCAACTTAATTCATAAAGATTCCAAAATCGGCAACAATATGTGTAATGCCAAAGAGATGGTGAGTAAAAATGAAAAAATGGTTTAAAAACAATCGCAACAAAGAAGAATTCGATAAAAAAGATGGGCAAAAAGTACTCTTAAAATCTTATGATTATAAAAAAACTTTTTACTACAATCAAAAAAACAACATTCGCTTTTCTTTAACGTTCGTGTCTACATTAATTGATCAAAACGTTCTTCACCAGACTGTTCTCCCGCATCTACAGGAGAATGAATTCACGTCTCTGGATGATATTAAAAAAATCATTCCCATTTCAGATATGGAAATTTCGGACGATCCGTCAATCATCGAACAAAAGCTTTTTAACGGCTATGTTATGTTAACGATTGAACCGGACGAAAAGCGTTTTGCCTTTATCAGCACTCCAAAACTGCTCGTCCGCAATCTTGCACAACCCGAGGTTGAGTTTAGTGTCATCGGCCCAAAGGAAGCATTTGTTGAATCCATTGACCAAAACCTTAATTTAATTCGCAAAAGAGTACCTGTAAAAGAACTTGTGATTGAGTCTCTTTCCGTCGGCAACATTTCAAAAACGAAAATCGCAATCCTTCATATCGATGGAATAACAGACCCGCAAAACGTAAATACGGTTAGACAGCGCATTCAGGAAATCGAATATGACCAGATTACAGACAGTTCTTATATTGTTCAGCTTATTGCGGACAACGTGCATTCTCCCTTTCCGCAAATGCTTGATACGGAACGGCCGGACCGGATTGCAGCAATTCTGGCTGAAGGGAAAGTTGCCGTAGTCGTTGATGGATCCCCGCATGTATTAATTGCACCAACGACAATTGTTGAATTTTTCAATGCATTTGAAGATTACAATCTTCTCTGGCATTCTGCATCTTTTTTCCGAATGCTGCGCTTGTTTTCAGTTGCCTTTTCCATATTAGTAACACCTGTCTATGTAGCAGCGTTAACATATCACTATGAGTTAATTCCAAAGGATCTATTAACTACGTTAATTAGCTCGAGAAGGGTGGTTCCCCTCCCTCCAATTTTAGAAGCACTGTTATTGGAATTAGTTATTGAACTCCTGCGAGAAGCAGGAGCCCGGCTCCCGACAAAAGTCGGCCAGACAATCGGCATCGTAGGCGGAATCGTAATTGGAACGGCGTCTGTTGAAGCAGGTCTTACAAGTAATATTCTTTTAATTATGGTGGCCCTATCTGCCCTTGCTTCTTTCACTACTCCGGTTTACAAAATAGGCGTTTCAATCAGGCTCTTGCGGTTCCCTTTTTTGTTCTTTGCTGAGCTCTGGGGCCTGGTTGGAATTGTATTTTGTTTTTGTATTTTGTTGACCCATTTAATCAGACTTGATTCTCTCGGACGGCCATTTTTAGAACCGCTGTATCCTCCAAGAGTGGCGGACTTAAAGGACGCATTAATCCGCTTGCCTTTTGATAAGCAGCGGATGCGTCCGGAATATTTAAGAACCGAGCAGCCTATCCGCTTCGGAAAGAAAAAAGCAAAAGTGAAAAAAGATATCGACGAATAATGACGGGAGGTGAACCGCCATACAGCAGCCATCCATTCCAGAACGTCTTCAAATTTCCCCTTTTCTCGTTTGTTATGTGATAATGGCTATGCAAATCGGAATTGGTATATTAGGATATCAGCAATTCATTGCCGAAGGGGCTGGCTATGATGCTTGGATTTCCGTGCTGATAACAGGCCTCAGCCTTCATGTGATTCTTTGGATGATCTACAAAATTTGCGAGACTGTGAACGGGGATATTGTTTCTGCTCATACGTATGTTTTTGGCAATATACTTGGGAAAGCAATCAGTTCCTTGATAATTTTATATTATTCTGCTTATGCCATTACTGTATTAAGGTCATATGTTGAAATAATTCAAGTATGGATGTTCCATGAAATGAGTACGTTCTTATTCTCTTTAGGAATAATACTCCTAGTTATTTATATTATATTTGGCGGTTTTCGAACGATCGTCGGCATAGCTTTTTTCAGCATTGTTATCCCATCCTACCTAATCTTTATATTTTTATTCAGTTTGAAATATTCCAATTTCAATAATCTGCTTCCCATTTTTGACCACTCGCTGAAAGAGTTTGCTATTAGCGCCAAAAATATGTCACTAAGCTATTTAGGATTTGAAGTCGTTCTATACTGTTACCCTTTTATTAAAGAACCGGAAAAATCAAAAAAGTGGGCACATCTTGGTGTATTGTTAACCACTTTGTTATATACCGGTTTGGCTGTTCTTACATTCGCCTTTTTTTCTGAAGAAATGCTTAGGAGGACCATTTGGCCAACTTTCCAAATGTGGAGAGTTGCAGAATTGCCGTTTGTTGAAAGATTAGAATATATAGGGATTGCAACCTGGCTCTTAATTATTCTTCCAAATATTTGTTTAGCGATTTGGATTTCAAGCAGGTTAATAAAACGAATAGTCAATCTCAAACAAAAGATCAGTGTACTTCTTATCGCAATCGTTTGTTTAATCGTCTCTGTTACTTTTCAGACGAGAGAAGAAATTAAGCTACTTGATGGCTATATCTCCAAGGCGGGTTTTTGGTTTTCATATGTTTATATTCCCCTTCTGTTTATGTCCGTCTTAATTGCAAAGAAGGTGAAAGGCAAATGAGAATAAAGCACAATTTATGTTTTATGCTTTGTATTCTTTTTTTATCAGGCTGTCTTAATAAAGAAGTCGTTGATGATGTCAGTTTTAAACTAGCAAGTGGTTATGATTATGTAAATGAGAAGGAAGTGCGCGGGACATTCCTAGTGCCTGAATTTTTGCCCGATAAAACGATTAAAAATGTTACATATTCTGCAGTTTCCCGTGGACCATTTGAAGTAAGTAAAGAGATACAGAAGAAAGTGTCAGACCCGATTGTCCGAGGAAGCCTTGAAGGGATCCTTTTTGGAAATGATCTCGCTAAAAAAGGGATCAAAGATCTCCTCGATTCTTTTGAAAGAGATGCAAGTATTGGGGGAAGACTAAATTTAGGGGTAACGGAAGGGGACGCGAAAGATGTTCTTGAAGGGGAATACGGGAACAGAGGAAATGCAGTTTACCTGTCCCGCCTATTTGAACACAACATGGAACACCAAGATTTGCCTGAATCCAATTTAAAGATTTTCTTATCGGATTATTATCAAAAAGGCAAAGACGGCTACTTGCCTCTTTTAAAAAAAAGTAGTAAAAAAAATATCGAAATTAACGGACTCTGCTTATTTAAAGAAGACAAAGTAGTAGATGAGCTTTCCGTTGATAAATTATTTTTCTTTAAATTAATGACCGATCAATATAATGAAGGTACCACTAATGTTGGAGCTAACGGCAATAAAGCTTCGATAGAAATCATTTCATCAAAGAATAAAATGAAATTAATCGGAAGAAATCCATATAAAATCGAACTAAACATAAAATTAAAAGGCGAAATAACGGATTATACCGGAAATCAATTAACCAGGAAAATAAAGGATAACATTGAAAAAACAATGGAAAAAGACATAAAAGAACAATGTTCAAAGTTAATTTCCAGGTTCCGAGAAAAAAACATTGACCCAATCGGATTCGGCGCATTTGTCAAAAGCAGGACAAGAAACTTCGATTTTTCAAAATGGGATGATGAATATCAAAACCTGACAGTCGATGTAAATACAAAAGTCATTCTTGCCGAAGAAGGAGTCATTGAATAAAGGAAACTTCCCTGGGTTTGAGGTTTTACTTCCCGTTTATTAAATGAAGCGAAGGGCTTTCCCTTCGCTTTTCTTATGTTGTCGTTGAAAACATATACTTTTTATTGTGATAACGTATTGAAAATATGAGGCCGACTGCGAGCATATTGCCCATTAATGAACTTCCCCCGTAGCTGATAAATGGCAGCGGAATTCCAGTAATCGGAAGAAGTCCGATTGTCATCCCGATGTTTTGGAAGACGTGAAACGTGATCATGCTAATAACTCCTACACACACATATGTGTAAAATGGATTTTTCGTCTCCATTCCAATTTTCGTTATTTGATAAATTAACAAGAAAAACAAACTGACAAGCACACTTGCTCCGATAAATCCAAACTCTTCCCCGATAATACTGAATATAAAGTCTGTATGGCTTTCAGGCAAATATACATCCCTTGTTCCAAACCCTTTGCCGGTTGTCTGTCCCGAGCCTATCGCTAATAAAGACTTAGTTAATTGATAGCCGGCTGTACTTTGATAATTGTATGGATCGATCCAAGAATAAATTCGGCCGAACTGATACTGTTTTACCCCTAGATATTTTTCAAGAATATCAGGTTTCCATAGTACAAAGTAAAAGATGATGCAAATAAGAGAAACAACCGTCCCAAAGATCGGCACCAATATTTTCCATGAAATACCGGAAATAAAGATCATTCCAAGCATAATTGCAATAAAAACAAGCGAAGTTCCAAGATCGGGCTGCTGCATAACAAGCATAAGAGGAACCATTGTTACGATTCCAATTTTTATGAGAAGCATAAAATCGGTCTGAGTTGTTTTCAGCCGATATTTTTGATGATGTTCCTCAATTACTCTTGCCAGTGTCAATATTATAAATACTTTTACAAATTCCGACGGCTGGAGAGATCCCATTCCCGGAACTTTAAACCAGCTTTTTGCCCCATTGATAACCGGGGCTATACTGCTTGGGGCGACAATTAGAAATCCAAGCAAAAACAGACCAAAACCATAGGCGTACCAAGATATTTTTTTCAACTGGTCAGAGTCTAATGTAATAACGGCCGCAATAATGCCGCAGCCAACTATATACCATAAGATTTGCTTCAACAGAAAATTTTCGTGGTATTGTCCGGTCATTTGTGCGCTGTAGATTGCTACACAACTGGCTAGAAATAATAGCAATAATATAGAAACAAGACCATAATCAAGTCTGGAGTTTGAATTTTGTTTCGAAGTCATACTAATTCTCCTTTAAAAGGCAATTCCCATGGGAACGCATGTGTAAACATCCATAAACTTTCGTTGGTTCCGTAACCCACACATACGGTCCTCAATACTTCATTATATTTTTAATATCTTTAAATCACAACTTATTAATATGGAATGGATATTTTTTCAAGAAACAAGAAGACGGATTCGGTTAGGATTGGGAGTGACACCTTTTTTGTCAAATATCTTCCTTCACTGTCATCAGTACTTTTAGTAAAATAAATGATGAAAATGGAAAAGGGGGGAATTTTCATGAAAAAAACGCTTCAAGGGACGACAGTCTTACATAATGGTGTGAAGATGCCTTATTTTGGCTTAGGAGTTTATAAAGTTGAAAATGGGGATCAAGTAGTAAATACAGTAAAAACTGCCCTTGATTTAGGGTATCGCTTAATTGATACGGCTTCATTATATGAAAATGAAGAAGGTGTAGGGCAAGCGATTAAAGAAAGCGGCATACCAAGAGAAGAAATATTTGTCACATCTAAAGTGTGGAATGATGACCAAGGTTATGATTCTACGTTGCGTGCTTTTGAAAAAAGCTTAAAAAAGCTTGATTTAGAATATATCGATTTATATTTAATTCATTGGGCAGTAAAAGAAAAATATTTAGACACGTGGAAAGCATTGGTTCAATTGTATAAAGAGGGAAGAGTACGGGCGATTGGAGTCAGCAATTTTCAAATTCATCATTTACAAGATATTATGGATCATTTTGATGAAATACCAACCGTTAATCAAGTAGAACTCCATCCTTTATTATCGCAAGAAGAATTGCGTTCATTTTGTAATCAACATCAAATTAAAGTCGAAGCATGGTCGCCGCTTGCTAGAGGAAGAATTTTTGATCACCCAACATTAAAAAGTCTTGGCGAAAAATATGGAAAATCACCGGCTCAAATTATTTTGCGCTGGCATCTACAAAACGATGTGATTGTCATTCCAAAATCTGTTCATCCTGAAAGACTAAAGGAAAATGCAGATATATTTGATTTTGAATTAACAAGTGAAGATATGGCAGCAATCAATGCATTAAACGAAAATAAACGGTTTGGCAAAGACCCAGATAATTTTCAATTTTAATTCGTGTAAGCTTCCGTCATGCATGATAAGTAATGTCGGGAGCTTTTTTGTTTGGTTATCAAATTTTCGCTTTAACCCATCAAAGTTTATAAATTAGAGGTAAATATAGAAATTTTAGGAAGAAATGGTATAGCAAGTCACGCTATACCTAGGGAAACAAGAAGGGAAACCCTTGATAATACTGGGTTTCTCAACCATGTTATTTATTCGAATAGAGACCAATTATTTTACAGTATTTCCATAACAATTACAATTCTATCAAGAAAAATATTTCTCTAGTATATTTATCTGGAGTTTATTAAAAAATCCAGGAGGAATTAGCATTGAACCGTATAAAAATCTTATTACTTTCTTTTATTGTATTATTTGGCATTTTCCCTAATGCAAGCTTTGCCGCACCACCTGATGACGAGTTAGCAGCTTTTCTTAAAGAAACAAATTGGACAAAAGAAGAACTTAACGACCATCTTGAATATTTTTGGGATATGAGCATTGACGATTTTGAAACAATCGATGAATTAAAAGATTTTCTTGGCGAACCAATTACAGAAGAAAATCTTCAGAAGCTTCTGACTGAATATGGATTTGCAAATGAAGAAGAATTGGTTGCCTTTCTAGTTGAAAACGGTGAAATGGAAGCTGGAGAAAATATTCGTGATGTTTTTCGATACTATGATGCATTAGATTCTACTGTCTCTTATTACAAAGATACTGGAACGGAAATTACCGACGAAAATCTTCAAGAATTAATTGACAAGTATGGGCTAAAAACAAAAGAAAATTTAATTGAACTTTTAAAGAAAAATGATGATTCTCTTGAAAACTATCAATATATTGAAGATCTTGATTTAATGGTTTCAATCTATCTTGGCGTTGCCGAGATCCCCGGCAAGGGTGAAATCTCACAAATGCTTGCGGATTTGGGCATAACAGATAAAGAAATCGAAGCACTCATGACCCACTTCATGTCTTTAAATTTGGAAGATCCGGCATTTTTAGATAAAATGATGGAGCTTGGAAATCGAATGACTGCTTTAGGTGATTTTGAAAGTGCCAATGATCTTTCAGAAGAGCAGCTTACCGAGCTTACGAGCATTATGAGGGAAATGATGGATCTTTTCCAAATGGACGCTAAATTTTTCCTTGTAAAAGGAAATGACAGAATAGCTCTTTCAACAGATGAATTGATGAAATTAGAAGATACAAAAGGCCGCGACCTGTTAATTGAGTTATACAACACCAAAGGTGATTTTCTTGCAGATATACTGATTACGGCTAACATGTTCAGTTCCGAACTGCTCAAAGATACTGCTTCCGATTTGAATCAAGCAGAAGAAATCATAAAAAAACAAGAACCACTAATAGAAAAAACACTTAAAACACATAAATCACATAAAACAATCAAAACCATAAAAGGCGGTAAATTGCCGAACACAGCCGGAAATTATGTTGAGGGCATTCTTGCCGGGCTAGCTCTTATTGCATCAGGCGCACTCATGTTCCGGAAGCGGAACGTGAAGCTTTCATGACCCGGAACATTCGATTTGTTCTGGGTGCAGCAGCCATTATTGCCGGTGCCTGGCTGCTGCTTTCAAATATCCAGCCATTTTTTACAGCCACAAAATCGAACCATGCGAAAGAAGAAGTTGTTCAAGCAAAAGATTCTATACAAAAAACGAAAACAGAAGAGAATGTTTTGTACCCACATCGTCCAAAACTAGGAGAAAAAATAGGAGAACTATACATTCCAAAAATCTCAAGCACACTCCCAATCATTCACGGAACAAATGAAGAGGAACTGGAAAAAGGTGTCGGTCATTTTGCCGGCAGCGTTCTTCCAGGTGAAGATGATAATTCAGTTCTTTCCGGACACCGTGATACTGTTTTCCGGAAGCTTGGTAAAGTTGGCATAGGAGACTTGTTAATTGTCACTACTTCTGCAGGAGAATTTACGTATAAAGTCCGAAAAGTCCGGATTGTTGATGCAGATGATAAAACGGTTATTGTCCCGAAACCGAGGGCAACTTTAACAGTAACAACTTGCTATCCGTTTCATTTTATCGGAGATGCTCCTGAAAGATATGTGTTAGTAGCTGACTTAGTTAAAAAATAAGAACAATGAACAAATGCACGAGGCTGTCTCATAAGGGTCTGACCCCATGTTCGTTTATCAATATATAGCACATTTATCCAACATGATGTCCTATATATTGTATTATGGGGTCTGACCCTTTGCCTTTTGAAACAGAGCTTCTTTTAAATCGCCATTCGACTGCACGGAAAACAACTAATTTTACGTATGAAACAGCTTATTTGCTTTCGAATGTTTCTTTTGAAATAATGAAAAAAAATGCTCATATATGAAAGGAGTCAAAATTCATGAAGATCCTTGTTGTTGGAGCGAATGGACAAATTGGAAAACGACTCGTTCAGTTAATCATAGAAAGTAATAAACACACTGCCAAAGCAATGATTCGAAAAGAAGAACAAGCAAAATTTTTCCAAGAATTAGGCGTTGAAACCGCAGTGGTAAGCTTGGAAGATAGTGTTGAAAAAATTGCTGATGCTGCAAAAGGCTGTGATGCAATCGTCTTTACCGCAGGTTCAGGCGGGCACACAGGATACGACAAAACACTTTTAGTTGATCTTGACGGAGCTGTTAAAACGATCGAAGCTGCTGAAAAAGTGGGAATTAAAAGATTTGTAATGGTCAGTTCGTTCCAGGCTCATAATAGAGAAAATTGGCAAGAATCAATCAAACCTTACTATGTTGCCAAACATTATGCTGACAGAATGCTGGAACAAAGTGAATTAACATATACGATTATTCGTCCCGGATGGCTTAAAAATGAACCCGGTACAGGAAAAATTATTGTTGCCGAAAATTTAAAAGAAGGATCAATCCCTCGTGAAGATGTAGCTCGTACAATATTTGCCGCACTTGATGAAGAAAATACCTTTTACCGTTCATTTGACCTTATGTCAGGTGATATTCCGATTTCTGATGCATTAAAAAATTTATAAAAGAAAAACAAAAAGGCTGCAGGTAATTCAATATTCCTGCAGCTTTTTCTTTTTGGATTTTAATTGCAATGTCCTGATTGCTCGCATGGATTGTCCTCTGTGTCAATCTGAATGGTAGAATGATGAATATCAAACTTTTCATGAAGAACTTTTTTCGCCTCTTGTAAAACTGTCTGGCTGTTTTGTTCATTTTTTACGACAATATGGCAGCTCAATGAAGGCATGTCTGAGGATATAGACCAAACATGAAGGTCATGAACGCCAATAACATTTTTTAAAGCTTCAAGCGTCTTTTGAACTTTTGCTACGTCTATATTCGAAGGTGCTCCTTCCATCAATATATGTGTGGCATCCCGTGTGACCCGGCAAGCACTGATAATGATCAAAACAGCAACGAACACACTGGCAAATGGATCGGCTATATTCCAGCCGAAAAACATAATAAGAAGTGAAGCTGTAATCGCCCCGGCGGAACCAAGCAAATCACCTAAAACATGAAGAAATGCACTCCGAATATTAAGATTCTCTGATGTATCTCCTTTTAATAAAATAAAGGCGGCTAACATGTTTACAATGAATCCGATAACTGAAACGATAAACATTCCTGAACTCATAATGCTTGGCGGCTGCAAAAACCGGTTATAAGCTTCCCAAAAAATATAAATGGAAATGCCAATAAGAGTAAGACCATTTATAAAAGCAGCTAATATCTCGATCCGTTTATATCCGTATGTTTTAAATTTGTTCGCTTTTCTTTCGCCAAATGTTGTCGCCAAGTAGCTTAACCCAAGAGCCGCTGCATCACTTAACATATGACCCGCATCAGACAAAAGCGCAAGGCTGTTTGTCATCATTCCGCCAACAACTTCAATGATCATGTAGGAAGCAATAAGAAAAAAAGAAATTCTTAATGCTCTTTTATTAACATTGTGCCCGTGGTTATGTGAATGACTATGCGAGTGAGAATGGCCCATAACTGTTTTCACTCCTTTATAAGAAGCAGCGATTTCTTTCATATATATATGGGGTCGTTAGAATTTTTCCGGTATTATCTTTGAATTTTCAAATGCCCTCGCTTTTTCCCTCCTTTTGATGGGCAAAGGCAATATCAATTAACTGTTTAACGTGATCATCATCGAGGGAATAATAGACAAGCTTCCCCTCTTTCCGATTCTTTGCAAGCCCGAGTTTACTTAGCATTCGCAAATGATGGGAGGCTGTTGCGGTTGATGCTTCAACAATATTTGCGACATCACAAACACATAATTCTTTTTCTATTGAAAGAGCATAGGCAATTTTAATACTTGTTTCATCTGAAAGAGCCTTAAAAATACTGGCTACTTCAGACGGGCTTTCATTTTTTATCCTGCTTTTAACCCTGCTAACCCTCTCCTCATCGACACAAGTAACTTCGCAAACGTCGTGCTCTTTCAAATACAACATTCCCTTCAATATTCAAATATCTGTTTGAATATATATTATTCAAACAGATATTTGAATGTCAATCGAAAGTGAACAATTTAGAGGAATAAAGCTTACGAATAATTCTAACTAAAAGCTTTTGAACTACTCACCGCTTAACGACCTTACGGTCTGTTTGAAGCGGGAGATTCCTACGAACACCGAAGTAATCTTCGGTTATCTTAGTAAGAAAGAAGTTGAACACGAATCTAGAACAGCCAATCGTTTTATTAATGAGTTCCATTTGTTTTTTGTTTGGATAGATACGAAATTTATAGGCTTTGTAGACGATCATGACGTTCACCTCACTTCCGCAGAGAACATATGTTCTTATTATATCATAATGAGGAAGGTTTTGGCTATCGCCAGCCGACATTCATCTCCCACTTACCCATTGGGCTTTGCCCTTCGCTTTCCTTGAAGTGGGAGTCTTCTGTCGGGAAACGATAAATCAAATTAAAGGCTCGAAAATCAAGTTTCGTTCTATTTTCACACATAAGTCTTTTTTTATAAGGCAAACTAACGAACAGATAGTATGAGTAAAGGAGTCTTGATCTATGACAAAGAAATTCAATAAAGGCAGCAAAAACCAGAATTCTCCCCGGACTTCAGGCGGCAACGGTGAAATCGTCAGCGGAGACAACAGCAAAGGCAATAAACGAAATAAAGACCAAAACGATAAAACAGATGTGGATTAATAAATCGAAGCTTCCAAACCTCGGGAGTTTCATTACAAGTGCTTTTAACTAAAGAAAGGCAGAGACTGATTCATAAGGGTCTGACTCCATTCATAAATGACAATATATGGAATTTGCTTATTAGTATTTGTCTATATGTTGCATTGGAGGAGTTTGACCCTTTTCTTTTTAAATCAGTCCCTCTTGTTTTTTTATCTGCACCTTTTATATGATGGAAGAGGAAAACTTTTTTAGGAGTAGACGGATCATATGCTGCGGACTATTGCTGTAGATCATCAAATGCAATTGATTAAGGACGTGTCGATTAATGATTTAACATCAGGAGATTTTATTTGGTATTGGATCGATTTCAACCAGCCAACGGAAGATGAAACGGACCTGTTGCGAACGCCGCTGAATTTTCATCCCCTCGCAATTGAAGATTGTATACATAAACTGCAGCGGCCAAAACTCGATTATTATGAAGATCATACCTTTTTTGTCACACACAGCCTTAATCCAGAAACATTTTCAAAAGAAGAAATTAACATATTTGTTGCGGATAATTTCATTGTTACTTATCATCATCAAGATTCCCTTGAAATAAATGAAGTTTGGGACCGTGTTTTCTTTTCGAATAATCCGGGGCAATGGGATCCATATTTAGTTTTGTACCACGTTCTTGATAAATTGGTCGATAACTATTTTCCGGTCGTTTACCAGATTGAAGATACATTAAACGAAATTGATGAAAATTCCAAGAATCGATCAATGGAAGCGCTGCTCGATGATTTGTATGAAACAAGGCATCAATTGCTAGCTTTAAGACATACAGTGACACCGATGCGAGACTTGATTTATCGGATGCTTAACTCCCATCGTTTAACAGAAATTAAGAAGCGAAGCGAATATTTTTCTGATATACATGACCATTTACTTAAGCTTACAGAAATGATTGAATCGAATCGAGAACTAACGACGGATATTCGGGACAGCTATCTTTCCTTAAACTCGCATGAAACAAATCGTGTGATGAAAGTATTGACAGTCATCACGACGATTTTTATGCCTTTAACTTTGATAGCCGGAATTTACGGAATGAATTTTGAACACATGCCTGAATTAAAATGGAAATACGGTTATTTTGGCACCCTTTTGTTCATGTTCGTAATCGGATTTGGCATGTTTTTCACTTTTAAAAAGAAAGGCTGGTTTAAATAGTAAGAGATTATCGGCAAAGGAAAAAACCCCACCTATGCTTCTTCTAGAGGTGGGGTTTTTTATGTAAAAACGCCGTTCTATCCGACATAAATCGAATCCTATCGACTATAATAAAGACCGGACAATGCCTCCATCTACCTTTAAGGCTGCACCAGTAATAGCTGATGCTTGCTCTGAAGCTAAGAAAACGACCATGTTTGCCACTTCCTCAGTACTGATAAAACGTCCAAGCAATGATGTCGACAAATCTTTATCAAACAGACCCTTTTCAATCTCTTGAAATGATTTTCCTGATTCTTTCGCCCAATGATCGAAATATTCACTATTCCGCTCCGTTTTTGTCGGACCGGGAATAAATGCATTAACCGTTACACCACTTTTTGCAAGACTTTCCGCAAGTCCTCGTGAAAGTCCTAAAACAGCAGCTTTTGCAGCACCGTAGTGAACCATTTCACCCAAATAAAAACCTCCTGTAACACTGCCATTAAATAATACTCTGCCCCAGCCTTTTTCCTTCATTCCCTTTGCGTAATGCCGTGAAAGCCTGACAGCACTCATCACATTCACCTGGAAATAATGCTCCCAATCTTCATCCGTTATTTCAAAAAATTCTTTCGGTTCAAAAATTCCAAGATTGTTTACGAGAATATCTGTTTCCGGCCAGTAATTAATTAATTCATTCACACCAACACTGCTGCTTAGATCAGCGGCGAAACCGCATGCTTCCGCTCCGGGAATTTCTCGTTTGAGCCTTTCAACTGCCTCTGTAACCTGCTCTTCAAAACGTCCGTTTAAAAGAACAGAAGCCCCTGCCTTCGCAAGACCTTTCGCAATTGCAAAGCCAATTCCCGTTGTCGAGCCGCTGATAACTGCTTTTTTTCCGTTCAGCTTTATGTCCATACAAATTCACCTTGTCCTTTCGATTCATTTATTTTTGAGCTAAAACGATTCCAATTTTTTTATTTTTCAAAAATGTAAATCGAATCTTATAATTGTGATAAAATATGCGATAGAACATTGCGCAAAATTTATTATATTGAAGGCGGATGAGATGTGTATAGGGTTTCCATTGAAAGAGAAGATGATGTTTACATAGCCAGTACCATAGGAAAAATGACTGCAGAACACTTCGGATTAAATAAAAGCCAACAAACGAAGTTGGTCGTATCCATTATGGAATTATCTCGCAACATTGTCTACTATGCAGGTAAAGGAGAAATTTTTATCAATCCGATTAAGTCATATGGAATTGAAATTATTGCAGTTGATAAAGGCCCCGGAATTAAAGACATTGATAAAATCTTAAGAAATGAAATTCCCTCTAAAAAAGGGCTGGGATTAGGTTTATCAGGGGTAATGCGTTTAATGGATGAATTTGAAATCACAAGTAATAATAACCTTGGAACTAAGGTTAGAGCCGTAAAATGGATCGATGAAAGGCTGGTTAAACGCTATGAAGAATTTAGCTGCCAATCATAACATCCATTATGGATTGATTGAACTCACTCCAGATGGAATCATAAAAAAAATGAATAAAGAGATAAAAAAGTTATCTTTCTTAGAAGATAATGAATCAGACAACTTGTTCAAACGTATCAAAAACAATGAAATTAAGAAGAAACTACATGAATGCTTTATGGGCAAATCAAATCAATTTATAGCAAACATTGATGGTCAAAGTTACCTTTTTTTGTTTCATAAAACCTATGATGAACAAAAGCTCGAAAAGATTCATTTGTATATTTTCAATTTCAACCAGTTACAAAACTATATTGATACCAATTGGAATAATAATCATTTAATATCATCTATCGGGGAGATGGCAGCCGGTGTTGCTCATGAGGTTCGAAATCCCTTAACTGCTGTAAAAGGATTTCTGCAATTATTGGATCAAACTTATAATGCCGAATATATTCAGATCGCGCAAAGCGAATTAGAGCGTGCCATCACTATCTTAAATGATTTAATGAGTGTCTCAAAACCCGAATTTGTACAAGAACAGCCTACATCTTTTAATGTATGTACGGAATTAAAATCCACCTTACTATTATTTCAGAACAAGCTTTATAATATAAGGGTAATCAAAAAGCTCGAAAATAAAGAAGCAACGATTATAGGAAGAAAAAATCAAATTAAAAAGGCATTTTTTAATTTAATTAAAAATGCAATTGAATCAATGCCAAACGGCGGGACACTGGTCATTGAACAAACCGAGGATTATCAAGATATCCATATTACCATTTCAGATACTGGCGTTGGAATTCCAAAGGACAAGCTTCGGCTCTTAGGCACTCCTTTCTTTACATTAAAACAGGATGGAAAAGGATTGGGGCTAGCGCAAGTTTTTAATGCGATCCAAAACAATAATGGAAAAATACATGTAGAGAGCGAGGAGGGCAAAGGAACAACCTTCTACCTTTCTTTTTCAAAATACAAAGGTAATTCTGTTCAATATATAGGAGGGAATTCGATGGCAACTGAAATAAACTCAAAAAGTAAATTATCTGAATTTTTAGAGCAAACTTCAGAGTTCTATTCAAATGAATGGATTCAATATATAAAAAAGGACAAAAGCTATATTAGCACATTATTAAGTGAAAACGGAGAACTTGAAAGATTCGAAGTAAATGGAAATCCAATCATACACATAGTTGCAAAAAATATTCAAGCATTAAAACCGGAAGATATTATGGACACTGCAAAAGAATATGGCATTCGGCTTGCAAAAGCCGATTTTCCGATTCATTTGGCTTGGGAACTCATTCAATCCTCTCGAGGGATTATCTGGAGTGCGATTAAAGCCTTTTATAACGAATCGAAATGCACTCTTGACATGGAACAATTTTTTGCCTTAGAACGAGAAGTGAATGATATAATTGATATGTTTATCGATTCATATACCGCTTACTACGTCGGTTATAAAGAGGAACTATTGAAAAGCCATCGTCAAACATTAGACGAATTGACCGTTCCGATTATCCCGATTACAGATAAAATATGTATTCTTCCAATCGTCGGAAATGTGGATACGTACCGTGCAAAAAAAATACGAGAAAGAACTTTAGTAAGAGTAAAAGAATTAAAAGCACAGCAATTGATTATTGATATTTCCGGCGTTCCATTTGTGGATACGGCCGTTGTCAGCCATTTATTTAAAATTGTTAAAGGAATTAAATTATTAGGCTGTTCAACCATATTAACCGGAATCAGTCCGGAAATTGCAGATACAATGATTGAACTTGGAATAGAGATCGACAAAGATTTAAAAACCAGAGCTGATCTTCAACAGGCTTTACAGGAAATCACCCACCCTTCATAAAAATTTCATTTTTCAATTCCACATGCCAGTATTAGTTCCAAAATATAATGGGCAATATAAACACCACTCTATATCTATAACCAGAGTGGTGTTTTCCTATTTTCAGTTGCTTTTAATTTTCAGTATTTCTGCCAACCTTAAAATATGTAAAAAATTTTTGAATTCCCGTTGACTCTGACGCTGCGTCATAGAATAAGATCAAATTGTGGAGGTGAGAAAATGTATAAAGTAAAAGAAGTAGCCGATATGGCAGGTGTAAGTGTGCGCACTCTCCACCATTATGACCGCATCGGGCTGCTTGTACCAGAATCCGTAACCCCGGCCGGGTATCGACTTTATACAACCCAAAACCTCGAAAAGCTGCAGCAAATCTTATTTTTTAAAGAAATCGGCTTTACTTTACAAGAAATTAAAGCGATTCTTGATAGTCCGAACTTTGACAGAAAACAAGCATTAAAAGAACACAAAGAACTTCTTTTGAAAAAAAGGGCTAGAATAGAAGAAATGATTCAGACCGTTGACAACACAATAAAATCGATTGAAGGAGAAATAGAAATGAAAAATAAAGATATGTTTAAAGGCTTTAATATGAAAGCCATTGAAGAACATCAAAAAAAATATGCGGATGAGATCAAAGAACGCTACGGTGTTGACGCCATGGAGGAACTTGCCAAACACTCCGAAGATGAATGGGCAACAATTATGAAACGCAATGACGAAATTTTTAAAGAGCTTGCGGCGAATATGGATAAATCGCCGGAAGATCCAGTTGTCCAAAAGGCAGTTGCAGATTGGAGACAACATATTACTGACAATTTCTACGATTGCACCATCGAAATCTTCCGAGGGCTTGGCGATTTATATGTAGACGACATACGATTCACAAAAAATATCGACAAATATAAAGAAGGACTCGCAAAGTTTTTACGCGAAGCAATTCATGTATACTGTGATAACCATTCCGGATAATGAGAAAAACGCAAAAAAGGCTGACTTACAGGCAAAGGGTCAGACCCCTCCAATACAACATTTAGACAAACAGATTATAAAAATAATATAATTATTTACACAAAGTAACTAATCTTCTTTAAAAAATATCGGAGGAAAACCTTATGAAATTTCACCGTCATCCACATACATTTGTGGGGCAAGTGTACTTAAAAGTGGCAAACTTAGAACGTTCTCTCGAGTTTTACCAAAATATTATCGGTTTTCAAGTACTAACAAAATCAGCAAAAAAGGCTGTACTAACGGCAAATGGCACAACTCCCCTATTATCGATTGAGCAGCCGGAAAATGTAATACCAAAAAAACCGAGGACAACAGGTTTGTATCATTTTGCTCTTTTGTTGCCAAGCCGTAATGACTTAGCCCGAATTTTGCGTCATTTCATTCAAATCCGCTACCCGCTGCAAGGAGCATCTGACCATCTTGTAAGTGAGGCAATTTATTTAGCTGATCCAGATGGAAATGGTATTGAAATTTATTCAGACCGGCCTTCTGCAGCATGGAATTGGGAAAACGGTGAAGTTGAAATGGCAACGGTGCCATTGGATGCAGAAAATCTTCTTGCGGAAGGGGATGGAGAGGCATGGACAGGTCTTCCGAGTAATACATTAATGGGGCATATTCATTTACATGTCTCTGAATTGCAAAAAACAGAGGAATTCTACATACAAGGACTTGGGTTCAATATTGTAAACCGATATGGAAGACAAGCACTCTTCATTTCTACCGGAGGATACCACCATCATATTGGATTAAATACATGGAATGGAGTAGGTGCGCCTGCACCTTTAGAAAACAGTGTCGGTTTGAAGCGTTTTTCTCTCGTGTTGCCTAACAAAGAAACGAGAAAAAAAGTGATCGAGCAGCTGCAAAAGATCGGTGCTTGGATAAAAGAAGAAAATGATATCGTCCTTACGAAAGATCCTTCAGGCAATCTGATTGAACTATCAGTTTAAAAATGGAAGAGAGGCTGACTCCCAGCCTCTATTTCAAGTTTTATTTTGAATCTATTTTATTAAAAATATCAGTTAAAACAGGAACAATTTGTTTTTTACGGGAGACGACGCCTTTAAGAACAGCAGTATTATCTTCAAGGGTAACTTGAAATGCCTGCTCCACTGCATTCGCTTTGCGGCCAAGGGCTACTGCTGTGGAATCGTTAGTTAAGATGTTTGTGACAACAAATAAGAATAAATCCAATTCCTTATCAGCAATGACACGTGATAGGACTGCTTCAAGCTCTTCCTTGCGGTCAAGGACGTCTTTAGGATCAACGGTATTTACTTGTGCAATTTCAACCTTGCTTTGTCCCATTTGGAATTCTTTAGCATCAAGAGAAATGAGCTGTTCAATCGTCTTATCACTCAAGTCAGCTCCTGCTTTCAGCATTTCCAAACCATACTTTTCTGCATCTACACCAGCGATCTCTGCAAGTTCACGTGCAGCAGCAATATCTTCTTCCGTACATGTAGGAGATTTGAATAATAAAGAATCTGAAATGATCGCAGAAAGCATAAGTCCAGCGGTCTCTTTTCGAATCTCTACTCCATGTTCCTTATATAATTTTTTTAAGATCGTTGCTGTACACCCTACCGGCTCGGCGCGGTAATACAAAGGATCACTTGTTTCAAAATTAGCAATTCGATGATGGTCGATGACTTCTAATACGCGAACTTGATCGATATCATCTGCACTTTGCTGCCGCTCATTATGATCAACGAGAATAACACTGTTTACTTCATCAGAAACTTTTTCCACGAGCCGCGGTGCTTTCGCATTAAAATAATCAAGGGCAAATTTTGTTTCTCCATTCACTTCGCCTAATCGAACAGGCTCTACATTCATTCCTAATTTTGCTTTCAGCTCAGAATAAGCAATAGCTGAACAAATTGAATCTGTGTCAGGGTTTTTGTGTCCGAATACAAATACTTTTTCCATTTCTCTGCTCCTTTATTGATAGAGATAGATTTCTTTCAATTTTTAAATGAGAGATTCTTTTTCCAAAAGATATTTTAACATTTCTGCACTGTTCTTTAAAACTGTACTTCATAAAAAACATTTTTACTCCCGGCCAAAAGAAATAGGCTTCAACAAAAAAAGCCAAAAGGGCTGACTTTTTTGCACCTTAAGGCTTTCCTTTTTCCAAAAAACGCTTGTCTATTTCCACCATGAATCAAATTTTGTTGCAGGAAGTCTACGTTTATGCTCAGTCGCTAAATAACGGCGCTCAATCTTTTCCGCAACTTCTTTTGATACAGGTTTTCCTTCGAGGTAATCATCCAGTTCATCATATGAAATTCCAAGCTCTGTTTCGTCTGCTTGTCCCGGTTTTTCATCTAAAAGGTCTGCTGTCGGGACTTTTAGATAAATTCGTTCCGAAGCCCCAAGTTCTTTTAATAACGCTCTGCCTTGGCGTTTGTTTAAGCCATATAGCGGAAGAACGTCCGCTCCTCCGTCTCCGTATTTTGTAAAAAAGCCAGTCACTGCTTCTGCGGCATGGTCTGTACCAATGACAAGGTATCCTTCCTCGCCTGCAATCGCATATTGTGCAATCATTCTCATTCTTGCTTTGACGTTGCCTTTTTGATAATCGCTTAGTGGCTCTCCTGATGTAATTCTGTCATACTCAGCTTTTACCCCGTCTACTGCTTCTTTAATGTTAAAAACGTACTCACGGTCCGCTTTTATAAAATCTAAAGAAGCTTTGGCATCTTCCTCATCCAACTGGACTCCATATGGAAGCCGTACAGCAATAAATTCAGCTTTATGGCCTTCTTGCCGCAATTCTTCCACTGCAAGCTGTGCAAGCCGTCCGGCAAGCGTTGAGTCTTGTCCACCACTGATTCCTAAAACAAATCCTTTTGCCCCTGTCTTTTTCAAATATGCTTTTAAAAAGTCAATTCGTTCCCTGATTTCTTCTTTTGGATTAATTTCTGGCTTCACTTGTAAATCCTCAATAATTTGTTTCTGTAAACTCATTCTTTCACACCTCTTTCTTACATTTATTTATCATTATATCCTTTCTTAACTTTTCTGAAAATATGGGTGTAAACGATCTTTCGTATAAAAGAGAATAAAAAGTGCCTTTTGTTGAAAATGTGGCTGCCATTTCAAATTTTGCCGGTATGCCCGATACTTTTTTAATCATCGTTTGTTGACATTTATAACTGTAACATTTATTATTACATTTGGGAAGAAGGTGTAAGATTATTGAATAGTGATTTTTCTATTGCTGTCCATTGCGTTGCCTATTTGGCAACAAGGTCCGAACAAAGAGTGACAAGTGAAGATATTGCTCAAAGTATAACCGTTCACCCTGTTCGATTAAGGAAAATTTTAAGTTTGCTTAGAAAAGAAAATATTATCGTTTCGAAAGAGGGAGCAAAAGGCGGATTTTCTTTAAAAGAAAAACCAGAAAATATTACATTAGATAAAATCTTTATGATAACGAGTGAAGGCACTCTATTGCCTAAATGCCCCGAAGGAAATGAGAGCTGTATCGTAGGAAAAAATTTATCCTCAATCCTATTGAACATTTTTGAAGAAGCTGAGGAACATCTGATGAATTATTTAAAACGGATTACGATACAAGATATTATTAAGGAAATTAAAAATAGATAATTTTTTTTTGATAAAAACTGTAATAAAAAAAGTTTCAGTTAAGGAGGTTGTCAATGAGTAAAAAGAAAAGAGTCGTCGTTGGGATGTCAGGTGGAGTCGATTCATCTGTCGCCGCCTATCTGCTCAAAAAAGAAGGATATGAAGTAATCGGCGTCTTTATGAAAAATTGGGATGACAAAAATGATGACGGTGTTTGCACGGCAACGGAAGATTTCGAAGATGTAAAGATTGTCTCCAATCAATTAGGGATCCCTTACTACAGCGTAAATTTTGAAAAAGAGTATTGGGATCATGTGTTTACGTACTTTATGGAAGAATTAAAATTAGGAAGAACTCCGAATCCGGATGTTTTGTGCAATTCGGAAATTAAGTTTAAAGCATTTATTGATTTTGCTCTTTCGTTAGATGCAGATTATGTTGCTACCGGCCATTATGCAAGAATAAACAGAAAAAATGGAGAAGTAACTTTATTAAGAGGAAAGGATTCTAACAAAGATCAAAGTTATTTCCTTAGTCAATTAACAGGTGAACAATTATCAAAGGTCATCTTCCCGCTTGGAGAGTTAACAAAGGACGAAGTACGAAAAATTGCTAATGAAATAAACCTTTCTACCGCTAATAAAAAAGATAGTACCGGAATCTGTTTTATTGGAGAAAGAAATTTTAAAAGCTTTTTAAAGAACTTCCTGCCGGCACAACCAGGAGACATTCGCTCAATCGATGGAGAAGTATTAGGGCGGCATGATGGATTAATGTACTATACGATCGGACAAAGAAAAGGACTCGGAATTGGAGGGAAAGGTGCTCCTGAACCTTGGTTTGTTGTCGATAAGGATTTAGAAAACAACATATTAATTGTAGCCCAAGGAAAAGATCATCCTGCCCTTTACTCAAATGGCATCATCGCTGCCAACATTAGCTTTATCAATGGGGATTACAGTCCACGAACATTTTCATGTACGGCTAAATTTAGATACCGCCAAGAAGACCAAAAGGTAAAGGTTCATGTCCGGACTGATAAAACGGCTTTAGTGGAATTTGAACAACCAATAAAAGCTGTTACACCAGGACAAGTAGCCGTATTTTATGATCAAGATGTTTGTCTTGGCAGCGGAATTATTGATACCGTTATTAAAGATCCTGCATCTGTCTCAATTGTAGCTTAGTGGATGATCGCTAGGAATCGAAACCTTAACTTATTTCCATTCCTAGCTGCATGATGAGTGAATAATTTGTAATAAAGCATAATAAGAAAGCAATTATCATTCTAATTCATAGAAAAAGATTGAGGGATTAACAATGGAAAAATTTAAAAATCATAATGGATTTTCACGCATGTATCAAGAGAATAAATTAACTTTAGGGCTGTTTTTCCCTATTGAATCATATATGGGCGACGTCCCGGAAATGAATTTGGAAAAGCAAATGAAATTAGCGAAAAGAGCAGAAGAACTAAAATTCGCTTCCTTATTTGTCAGAGACGTGCCTTTACGCGATCCTAATTTCGGTGATGTAGGTCAAATGTATGATCCTTTTGCTTATCTAGGATATGTTGCCGCAAACACAGAGAAGATTGCATTGGGAACAGCTAGTATTATTTTGACGCTGCGCCACCCGCTTCATGTGGCAAAAGCAGCAGCTTCCATTGATAAGCTATCCGGTGAACGGCTCATTCTCGGTGTTGCAACAGGCGACCGTCCAATTGAATTTCCAGCCTTTTCTGTTGAACCAACTGATCGCGGTGAATTATTTCGAGAGTCTATATCTGTCATGAGGGAAATATGGGAGAAAAACTTCCCTAGAATTCACACTTCTCGTGTAAACCTAATGAATGGAGACCTTTTGCCAAAACCGAAATTTTCTAGCATCCCAGTAATGGTAACCGGTCACAGTTCACAGTCTCCAGCATGGATTGCAGAAAACAGTGATGGATGGATCTACTATCCGCGGCCAATTAATTACCAAGCTGAACTCATTCAAGATTGGCGCTCATTTACAGATGAATTTAAGCCATTTACTCAATCTCTCTATATTGACTTGACAGAAGATCCAAATCACTTGCCAATTCCGATCCATCTTGGATTCCGAATCGGACGAAATTTCCTTATTGAATTTCTTGAAGCCCTTAGAAATGTTGGAGTTAATCATATCATCATTAATTTAAAATATGGAAAACGACCTGTTGAAGAAGTGATTGAAGAATTAGGCGAAGAAGTTCTTCCACATTTCCCAGCATTAGAAAGGAATTAATGTTAGCAAAGGATAAGAATCATAAGCAGTAAATGGCCTTATTTAAAGTAATCCTATTGCTGACACTTTTCCCTAGTTGCTATATTAGGCAGGCTCCAAGGAGCTAGCCTCTTCAAAAAAATAGACCTCTTCCGTTCGCGAGACGTCGGGAGGTCTATTTTTTATCAATTACAATTCGATTTGACTTCAATTTTTGGTTTTGGAAAGTTCTATTTTTGATGTTTATACACTTTTTTTATAAAAGCATAGATGACAAGAATAGCGGCAGCGGAAAAGATCAAGCATGCTAACCAAGCATAAAATACTATTTGTGTAATTTTATTAATGATAATTTCTGTCTCGTGCAGTGACCGTGCACCAACTATATAGTAGTTATTAGATTTAATGGCGACTGTAGCAAAGCGCAGCCCATTTTGGGGCTGCCAAGTAATACGATTTTCCCCTTTTTTAGAAACATAATCTAAAGCCCCTTTTGGATAAGCTGGCTTTTTTGTATCAAACATTCCAGAAGTTGCAACTAGATTTTTATTTTTATCGTATATCATAACAAATCCATCATAACTTTTTGAAGCATCTACTTTTTGAGGCGGGATGGAATCTTGGGCATTTCGTCCCTTCTGTAATTGTATTGCTGTATCTTTTGCTAATTGAGCTGGCAGGCTATCGGCACCAAGTCGCAGTGATTGCTGCGCCACAAGAAACGTCAATGCACAAGTAAAAGTAATGAAAAACATAGTAATGATCCAAATGAAAAACAACTTTTTTCCAATACTCATACTTTTTTCCACACTTTCTAATTAATTCATAAGAACACCCGCCTGATTCCTAACCACACTCCGCGAAGGAGGAAAAACAGCAAGTCTAACCCTAGATCAAAGGAGAGCTCTTTCCCAATTTCCTGTACCAGCGATTTGTCTGTTTTCTCTTTTCGTGCAGGTGCCACGAACAGTTCCTCTCTTTCCAATATTTTTATATCTGTTTCTACGATTGCAAATCCTTTTGGTTTCGGAAAGTCTCCTTTTCAACAAAAATAAGAATTAGATCAATATTCTTTTCGCAAACGAGCATCCAACACGAAAGTGCCGAACGGCAGCAGTGACGCTATAAAAGCCCCAAAAACACGAATTAAAGGCCAACGATGCCTTTGCCATACAAGAAATAACAATAAGACGAAAAGAATAAACAATATACCGTGTATCATTCCGAAGATCAGAACAAAAACTGGCAAGCCGGCAAAATATTTAAGCGGCATAGCGATAAAAAGTAAAACTAAATAAGAAATTCCTTCAAAAATACCAACTCTGCGCAGTAAATCGATGGTTGATTTCCCCATACTGAAACCTTCCTTCGTGACAAGATTCTATAAAAAATACGTTTAAGAATTTGCTTGGTTTCAATGAACATTGCAGTTTAGAAAAAATAATCCAATTCTTTTGTTAAGGACTTTCTCCATTTCTCTCTACTATGATTAAAATTATCATATTCATCAAAGCTATAACAATACCCTTAATTCCTCATATAATTTCATAAAAATTCCATCTGCTTGAGCGATCTAAAATTCGTTAAATATATTTACTATGGCATCTCTTTAAGGCAAGCAGAAATTTTTGAGAAATATTCAATGACAAATTTATGGAAATCTCGAGCTGTTTCTGAAAAGAAACGCCTTTTTGACCGACCTAAACCAATCGTTCTTTGGCATGTTGGCTCCAAAATACGTAATCGATAAAGGGAAGGATTCTGATTTTTCATCCAAGAGATTGCAGGAATAAATGCAACCCCCAATCCTTGTCTAACTAAGTCCCCTATTACACCTGGTTCGTCGCCTTCAAAAGCAATATGCGGCATAAAGCCGGCCTTTCTGCAAAATTCGTCAGTTAAGTTTCGAATTCCATATCCTGTATTCATACTAATAAATGGTTCGTCCTTTACTTCATAGAGATAGATATTGTCCCGTCCTGCCAGCCGGTGTCCAGGGGGGACAATTAAGAAAATTTCTTCTGTCATCAATGGTTCCCAGACGATCTCAGGATCTTCAATAGGAACTGAAGAAATACAAAAATCAATTTCCCCATTTTTCAGATGATGTTTCATCGACGAAATAGAATTTACAAATTGTTGAAAACGAACATGAGGATATTTTCTTAAAAAAGAACCCAATAAATCAGGAAGTACTCTTGGAATGGATACAGCCAGTCTAATGCTATTTTGATTCCGCTCAGCTAATTCCAAAATCTCTCTTTTCCCTTCCTTTAATTCCATAAAAGCTCTTTCCACCCGGTGCAGAAATATTTTTCCATATTGATTAAGTCTAATCTGACGGTTTTGACGATCAAATAACGGAACTCCAAGATCCTCTTCCAGGCGTGCAATGGTCTTACTAAGGGAAGGTTGTGCAATTTTAAGTTCATCAGCCGCTTTCGTCATGTGCTCAAGCCGCGCAACTGTTTGAAAATACTTAAGTTGCAGCAATTCCATCAATTATTCCACCTTATCCATAGACTTAAAGCTATTGTATTGTAACTAATTATATATTATACAATATCGAAAATTCAATTTATGATAGTGAATTGACTAACACTCTAGACTAAGTTAAGGAGGTAAGAATGAAGGGGATAAAATTAATTTTTAAAGACTTAAAAATGATGTGGATCCATAAACATGGGCGGATTGCCTTAGTATTTCTGCTTGTTGTTCCTTTAATCTATGCTGGATTCTTTCTTGCAGGATACTGGAATCCCTATGGACGATTGGACCAACTGCCAGTAGCTGTTGTGAACTTGGATGAAGGCTCGATGATGGATAAGAAACCAATTCATGCAGGAAATGACTTTGTTGGAGAATTGAAGAAAAACAAGGATTTAAATTTTAAATTTGTATCTTCAAGTGAAGCGGAACAAGGTCTAAAAAATGGCAGATACTACATGATTGTCACCATCCCCAAAGATTTTTCCTATAAAGTTGCTACATTGATGGATGACCATCCCCAACCGGCACAGCTTCTATATAAAGTTAATCCTGGCAAAAACTATGTAGCATCACAAATTAGCTCGACAGCAACAGAAGAAATGAAAACTAAAATTGCCAATAGCATAACAAAATCCTATGCAGATGGCGTATTCTCAAAGCTTCAGGAATTAGCGAAGGGGTTAAAAAAGGCTGGTGATGGTGCACAAAGATTAAATCAAGGGATTACTAATGCCAGCAACGGAATGGTCCAACTGTCCGAAGGAATCCACCATCTTAAAAATGGCGCAGATCAACTTAAAAATGGAAGCAATCAGCTTTCTAGCGGTCAGCAAGAATTAAATCAAGGAATGGACAGGATTAAAAACGGATCCCTATCGTTATATAACGGGATGTCACAGCTATCCAAAGGGCATCAAACATTGGAAGCAGGAATGAATCAATTAACTCAAGGAACAAAGGAATGGGCGATTGGAAATGAGAAATTGGTTCAAGGGGAAACCAGTGTGAACAACACCGCGAACCTGCTTAAAAACCAATTGGAACAGTATATAAAGATGCATCCAGAAGTTCAAAAAGATCAAAGTTTCCAACAAATCATTGCCATGGCCAATGGATTAGCCCTGGCAACGTCCAAATTGAAAAGCGGTCAAACTGAACTTGCAAAGGGTTCAGAGAAATTAGTTGAAGGTCAAGTTAAATTGGAAGAAGGCTTGAAACTATTTGGTAATAAAATGAATGAAGCCACCACGGGAGCCAAACAACTATCCGATGGAACGGTCCAATTCTCAAATGGCTTTCATAAATGGGAACAAGGATTTTCCTCCTTGCAAAATGGAATTAACGGTTTGGCAAACGGCGGAAATCAATTAGATAACGGAGCCAATAAATTAACCGATGGACTTCTCCAATTGAAAGAAGGCTCACAAGAGTTATCGGCAAAATTAAATGATGCAGCCAAAAAAACGTCTAATATTCATAACAACGACGCCTTAACCTCCATGTTTGCTGAACCTGTCCAATTAATTAAATCCAATCTCTCAAATGTTCCGAATTACGGAACTGGGATTGCTCCTTATTTTCTATCTTTAGCCTTTTATGTCGGCGGGATCATGGCATCAAATATTCTTCCACTTGGTCGAAGACAAGATTTAAAGATCAGCGGAACTGTACACTTTATCAACAAATTGGGTTTAGTTTATTCAATCGGACTGATTCAAGCACTGATTGTAGATACTGTGGTTCTATTCGGTTTCAAACTAGATGTAGCGAGTGTTCCAATGTTTATTCTGTCAAGTGTGATAGTTTCCTTTACCTTTATGACCATTATTCTCATGTTGGTAACAGTATTTGGAATCGTTGGGAAGTTTGCGGCGGTTACACTTTTAGTTCTCCAATTAGCTACATGCGGCGGAACATTTCCTAGAGAATTGAATACACCGCTGCTTAGAGTAATTGGAGAAAATCTTCCAATGGCACATTCTCTTCAAGAGTTCCAGGAAGTAATCTCTTTAGGAGATTGGTCCCAATTGCAAACACAAACTTGGATCTTGATTGGTTATCTCGCATTTGCTGGCGGAATTGCTTGGATTACAAGCCATATTCAACATTTAAAAACTTCTGAAGGAAGCGTCCATTAAATAGATTTAAAAAATACAGAGGGAGATTTCTCTCCTTCCTTTTACACCGTAAAACCGTAAATTGGAATTCATTAAAAAGGACTTGCCAAATCGGCAAGTCTTTTTTTTCATCATAATTTGTTATTAAAAATTGGAATACCAAGTTAATTTTTAACAAAGATTAAGGAGAAATATTATACTATATTTAGCTGGTTTTACTTAAAATAATACATGTAATTCAAGCTTATATTCATGGAGGAATATAAAATGAACCATTGGAAAAGGATGTTGATCGGGGCGCCTATTCACACCAAACAACTTTCAGAAGAGAAGCTGACAAAAAAGAAAGCTTTAGCTATATTTTCATCTGATGCACTCTCTTCTGTCGCGTATGCTACGGAAGAAATTTTGCTTGTTTTAGTTTTAATTGGTACACAAGCTTTAATGTACTCTATTCCTATTGCATTTGCCATCATGTTGTTGCTTCTGATTGTTACGCTTTCATATCGCCAAATCATTCACAGCTTCCCATCAGGAGGAGGAGCTTATATTGTAGCCCGTGAGCATATTGGACGAAACACAAGTCTGACAGCTGGTGCGGCTTTAATGATTGACTATGTATTAACTGTTGCGGTAAGCATCTGTTCTGGAGTTGCCGCTTTATTGTCTGCTTTTCCTGCTCTGCTGCCCTATCGTGTAGAGTTGGCAGTGATATTCGTCATTGTATTAATGATCATTAACTTGAGAGGCATCCGTGAGTCTGCTAATATTTTTGCATTTCCTACTTATATCTTTGTTGCATCAATCATTATCATGATAGGATTTGGAATTTGGAAACTGCAAGCTGGAAATTGGCACCATTTGGCTGTACCACATCATGCAGAGCACTTTTCCTTATTCTCTTCGTTTGGAACAACATTTTTGCTATTACGGGCTTTTGCTTCTGGTTGTTCTGCCTTAACAGGTGTAGAGGCCATTAGCAACGGGGTTCCTGCTTTTCGTGAGCCTAGCTCTAAAAACGCCGTTATCACTATGTTTTGGATGTCATTTCTGTTAGGGACCATGTTTTTAGGGATTACATTTTTGGCCAATGGCTTTGGTGTTGTACCAAAAGAAAATGTAACTGTCGTCTCCCAAATCGCAAACCATGTTTTTGGACATGGATTTTTTTACTATTTTATTCAAATCTTTACCATGCTCATTTTATTTCTGGCTGCCAATACCGCTTTTGCTGGTTTTCCGCAGCTTGTTTCTATTATTGCACAAGATGGCTTCCTCCCAAGAAATCTAACAAAACGAGGAGACCGATTAGTATTCTCCAACGGTATTATCTTTTTGAGTGTATTGGCGATCATTTTAATCATCATCTTCCAAGGAGAAACGCATGCACTCGTACCACTTTATGCAGTTGGTGTATTCTTGTCTTTTACCATTGCACAATATGGACTGATCAAGTATTTTTTCGAAAGAAAGTCGCAACAGAAGGTTTGGTCCAGAATCATTGTTGTAGGAATAGGAATGATTATTACTGGAATTGTTACGATCATAACAGCTGTGGCGAAATTTCAAAGCGGCGCCTGGATGGTAGTAGTGGCTATTCCTTGTATGGTGTTATTATTTCATAAAATTCATCGTCATTACTCTGACTTGGCAAGTCAACTTAGTCTTCAAGGACAAGATCCTAAACAGATGGTGAAGGTTTCTCCTTCTAAAGTTATTATTCCAATCTCGAGCGTAAGCCGGGTAGCTATTAACTCTATCGGCTATGCAAAAAGTATATCGAATGATGTAGTGGCACTTACTGTGTATTTTGATGAGAAGCAAAAAGAACGGGCAGAGAAAAAGTGGAAAGAATTAGGGCTTGATATTCCCCTTGTCACTGTTCATTCACCTTATCGAAGCTTGCTAATGCCGCTTCTTCAATATATTGATACACTTGAGGAAAGTGAAAGAGGAAAGTATATTACTGTTCTCATTCCTCAATTTTTTGTAAAAAAATGGTGGCATATATTTCTTCATAATCAAACAGCATTTTTCTTACGTGCCACGCTCTTATGGAGAAAGGATATTGTAGTAGCTACTATTCCTTATCATCTTAGAAAATAACGAATGAAAGTCTACAAAATAATTAACTTTAAAGTTCAACTATTACAAACCAAAGAAAAAATTTCAGTTTACAAATCAAATCTGCCAAAGTATGATAATGGAGGAGTTTATCTATATTTTATCGAAAAGGAGTTGAATTTTTATGAGTAGTCAAAGTTGCAACGAACCTGAGCCGAGTTTGCACTGTGAGGAAGTCATTAACGAACCAATCCTCAGAAGGTTGATTACTTATAAAAACATCAACTCTTTTGTATGGCAGGGGCATTTTTGACTTCCTCACTAAAATGAGGAGGTTATAACAATGCTGAAGATTTATCTAACTGATGAACATGGAATACTTCAAGAAATAACAGAGATTACCAAAGGATGCTGGATAAATCTAGTTTCACCAACCGAACAAGAGATTAGCCATGTAGCAAATAAATTGCAAATTCCTCTTGACTTTCTAAAAGACCCATTAGACGAAGAGGAACGGTCAAGGATTGAAAAGGACGATAACAATATTCTAATCATTGTCAATATTCCGGTTGTGTCGAAGGATGAGAATGAAATCCCCATTTATGATACGACGCCATTAGGAATGATTATAACCAATCAATGCTTTATTACCGTTTGTTTAAAAGATAATCCGATTTTAGAAGCTTTTGCACGGAATAAAGTAAAACAATTTTTCACATACAAAAAAACTAGGTTTTCGTTCCAAATCTTATATTTAATAGCGACTTTTTTTCTCAAATATCTTAAACACATCAGTAAAAAGACAGACGAAATTGAGAAAGAACTGCATCAGTCGATGAAAAATAAAGAACTCTTTTCATTATTAAATTTGGAAAAAAGTTTGGTTTATTTCACAACATCTCTAAAATCAAATAACATTGTTATGCAAAAAATGCTGAAAAGCAATTACTTGAAAATGTATGAAGATGACGAGGAATTGTTGGAGGATGTAATAATAGAAAATCAACAAGCAATTGAAATGGCTGAAACGCATACAACAATTTTAAGCGGTATGATGGACGCTTTTGCATCTGTGATTTCAAATAATTTAAATATCGTCATGAAATTTTTGACATCCATTACCATTATCTTGACTTTACCAACAATGGTGGCAAGTTTTTACGGTATGAACGTTCCGATTCCGTTTCAACATTACCCACATGCATTTTTTGTCGCAATTATTATTTCTATCCTTTTGTCCAGTATCACAGCATTTATCTTTTGGAAAAAGAGGTTCTTCTAAAAAACTTGAAAAGCCGATGTTCTTTGCAGAGAAACATCGGCTTTTCACTTTATAGTATTCAATATAACCGTGAATCATTAAAAACAAAACTTGAGTTTGAGAATTATTTTTTTCAAAAATAAAAAAAGACCAGCGAACGCTAGTCTGATCCACCTTATGTATGGTGGAGACGGTGGGACGTGCTGATCCATGCTTTCGCCATGGCACTGACTATATCTTGAACCTGCTCGTCACACAGGTCCTCCGGCGTATTATGCGAAATATATATTTACCTGTAGCCTTACAGGTAGAATTCCGCATCCTAGTACTACCATCTCAGCATGGCAGCCTATGAGTCGATACACGGCTGTTGGATTGCTCCACATACCGCTCGGTATTGCCATATCGCTATAAAAGCGACTTAGGTTTCACCGATTAAGCCGGATTTTCACTTGTGTGTTGCCACACAAGGCGACTATTTACTAATCGAACCCACGTCCAGAGATATCGGCACTTAAGCTTCTACGAGTGTAGTCGGTATATTTGCGCTTCGCTGTCCCTTATGCCTACCGACAGGCGTCCGGGCAGCTAGCCTGATTGTTCTCTTCCTTCATCCTCAGGCGGCGGAATCCGGCGTAGCCCACTAAGTTTGAGTCCGCTACCCTACCACATGGGCGATGGAGGGGCGAACAGCTGCGCTATATTAGGCAGCTAAAGCTAATTTTTGGTTGCCAGTTATTGGCTTTGACGTTTTTTACGAGGCCGATCCCCTCGACTCGCAACTTAAGCTCGACCTATCCCTGTCGAATCCGTAGCGTCCCCATGATAGTATTAGCGGAATTTCCGCTGGTTGACGTTAGGAATCAGTTATAGATGAGCTAAAGCTTGCTGTCACCTCAAGTGACAATTATAATTATAGCATACTTTAGCGGAATTTCAATTGTAATGTCTTTCCACTACATTTTCTGACGTTCGCGGAAGGCGCGTTCAATTTCACGATTTGCTTCTTTTCTTTTCAAGTCTTCTCGCTTATCGTATTTCTTCTTACCTTTTGCAAGCCCGATCAGCAGCTTTGCATAGCCATTTTTTATATACAGCTTCAGAGGGACTAATGCGTAGCCTGCCTCTTTTGTTTCCCCGATTAATTTATTGATTTCTCTTTTATGAAGCAAAAGCTTGCGAGTTCGAAGAGGATCATGGTTGTAACGGTTTCCCTGATCATATGGGCTGATATGCATATTGTACAAAAATACCTCGCCTTTATGGATCCGAGCATACGAATCCTTTAAATTCACACGCCCTGCGCGAATGGACTTAATTTCTGTACCTTGAAGGACGATTCCTGCTTCATATGTGTCTTCGATAAAATAATCGTGGTATGCTTTTTTGTTTTGTGCAATTGTCTTTCCTTCTCCCTTTGGCATACGGTTTCCCCCTTCTTTTCTTGCTCCATTTTATCAAAATTTAAGGCCTGCCTCAATGAAAGAGGGAAAAAGAGAGCCTCGGTGCAGGCTCTCAAGTTAACGCCGTTTTTTCTTTTTATCCCGCTTGGCTTTTGGGGCGTTTTCATAAAACTTTTTTTTCTTTTTCCCTTTTTTCGCCGGCCTTGAGTTCTCCTCTGTTTTGCCTTGACGAGATTTTCTTGGTCCGTCGCCGGCTTTAAAAACACGCGGTGTTTCATTTCGTTCCCGGCGGCGCGTTCCTTTCATGCCGACAATTTCAAAGTCAATGGACCGCTCATCTTTATTCACATTAATAACACGAACAGTAATTTCGTCGCCAATTCGGAATACATTTCCGGTTCGCTCGCCAATCATTGCATAATGGCGCTCATCATACCGGTAATAGTCGTCCGTCATATAACTGACATGCACGAGCCCTTCAATCGTATTTGGAAGCTCAACAAACATCCCGAAATTTGTGACAGAGCTGATAATCCCATCAAATTCCTCGCCGATTTTATCTTCCATATATTCGGCTTTTTTCAACTCATCTGTTTCCCGTTCTGCTTCAACAGCTCTGCGCTCCATGTTAGAAGAGTGTTCCGCAATATCCGGAAGCCTCGCATTCCATTTTTCCCTAGTTGCCGCATCCATTTTTCCTTCAATCAAGTATGTCCGTATTAAGCGATGGACAATTAAGTCCGGATAACGGCGGATCGGTGATGTAAAATGAGTATAAAAATCAGTTGACAGCCCGAAGTGGCCAAGGCTTTCAGGTTTATATTTTGCTTGCTGCATCGACCGAAGCATCACAGTTGAGACGACCATTTCTTCCGGCTTCCCTTGAACCTCTTCAATAATTTCCTGAAGAGCTCTTGGGTGTACATGATTTGCTGTTCCTTTTACAATATATCCAAAGTTTGTAATGAATTCAAAGAATCGTCTAAGTTTATCTTCTTTTGGATCTTCATGGATCCGGTAAATAAACGGAACATCAAGCCAGTGGAAATGCTCGGCAACAGTCTCATTGGCCGCTAACATAAATTCTTCAATTAGACGCTCGGCAACAGATCGTTCTCTTATCATGACATCAGTCGGCTTGCCTTCTTCATCAACGATAACCTTTGCTTCTTTAAAATCAAAATCTATGGCTCCCCGCTTCATCCGTTTGTTCCGAAGTATAGAGGCTAATTCCTCCATCATTTCAAACATCGGAACAAGCGGCTCATAACGCTGTCTAAGCGCCTCATCTTTATCAACAAGAATTTTATTCACATCGTTGTAAGTCATCCGCTCCGTTGTTTTGATCACACTTTCAAAAATTTCATGGTTCACGACTTCTCCGTCGGGATTAATTTCCATAATACATGAAAGAGTCAACCGGTCGACTTTAGGATTTAACGAACAGATTCCGTTTGATAAACGGTGCGGAATCATTGGTATGACCCGGTCCACTAAATAAACGCTAGTACCTCTTTTTTCTGCTTCCCTGTCAATCGGCGTGCCTTCCCGCACATAATAGCTGACATCAGCAATATGAACGCCGAGTTTATAGTTCCCGTTTTCAAGTCGTGAAACTGTAACAGCGTCATCTAAATCCTTTGCATCTTCGCCATCAATCGTGACAATCATTTCATCGCGAAGGTCACGGCGGTTGGCAATTTCGCGTTCATCAATCGTATCCGGGGTTTCGTTTGCTTGTTGAAGCACTTCTTCTGGAAACGAAAGAGGCAATCCGTACTTATGAATGACAGAAAGTATGTCTACACCTGGGTCATTTTTATGGCCAAGAATTTTGATAACTTCCCCTTCTGCACTTTTCCTTCCTTCAGGATACGTTGTTAGCTTCACAACAACCTTATGGCCATCCACCGCACCTTTAGAAGCTGATTTCGGGATAAAAATATCACTTGCAAACTTCTTATCATCTGGAATGACAAATCCAAAATGTTTACTCTCAGAATATGTTCCGACAATTTGCTGGATGCCTCTTTCAATGATACGAACAACCGTACCTTCTCTTCTTTGTCCCGAACTTTCCGTTGAAACACGGACGAGCACGGTATCGCCATGCATGGCATTGTTCGTTTCGTTCGGTGGAATAAAAATATCATCCATGCCAGGTTCATCCGGAATAACAAAGGCAAACCCTTTTGCATGCCCGGCAAGTTTACCGCGGATAAGGTTCATCTTCTCCGGCAATCCGTAGCGGTTGCTTCGCGTCCTTACAACGAGTCCTTTGTCCTCCATAATAACAAGAGCCTTGACGAATTCTTTAAATGTCGTTGAATCTTCGATGCCAAAGGCTTGCTCGAGCTCCCCTACTGTCAATGGCTTATAGGCCTCGTCTTTCATATATTGCAGCAGCCTGTCGATATGCTGCTGAATCGATTCTTCCATCTTGTTTCCCTCCTTTGCAAACACTTTTTTTATTCTTGCCAATTTAGCTGTTCTAAAAACTGATAAACATCCTCGTGGAGCTGGTCTTTTTCTTTATCAAGCGTTATGACATGGCCAGATTCTTCATACCATTTAATCTTTTTGACATCTGATTGGACATTATTATAGATGATATTGGCACTGTCAATATTGATCATCTTGTCATGGCGTCCTTGGACAACAAAGATTGGCGCATAAATCATATCAACATGATTCCTTACATCCGCAATCAATTCCTGCAAAGATTTTAATGTTTTCATAGGTGTTTTCGCAAACTCTGCCATTTCCTGTTCAATTTGGTCTTCCGGCTTTCCTTCTCGCTTTTTAAATTCGCGAGCATACTCTAAAACTCCTTTATACATGACCTCTTCACTTTTAATATACATCGGTGCACACATCGGTATGATTCCCTTCACTGGATGAGTGTAACCCAATTTTAACGAGAAAACCCCTCCTAACGACAAACCAGCAACTGCAATTTCATCATGGCCGCGTTTTTTCAAAAATTCATACCCCTCCAGTACATCTTTCCACCAATCTTCTGGTCCCGTATGAACCAATTCTTCCGGAGGAACACCGTGGCCTTTATAATGAGGTGCATGGCACGTATAGCCTTTTTTTTCGAGAAAACGGCCAAGCATACGGACATCAGCGGAATTTCCAGTGAATCCGTGCAATAAGAGGACGGCCCGTTTTCCCCCTTCAAACGTAAACGGCTCTGGCATCTTAATTCTCATTGATCATTAACTCCTTTTATATACATTTGATTAATTTCTTAAAATTATAGTGAGAAAATATCCTTTTTTTTATTAACGATCCCGAAATCAGCTTTAACGGATAGAAAGCACAAAAAAACCTGACCCGCTGCGGCCAGGATTCTCTATCATTACAATTGAAAATAGGTTACGCCGATCGACAAAACGAAAAATAGAATAGCTAAAACAATGGTAATGCGGTGGAGCACTAAATCGATTCCGCGTGCTTTTTGCTTGCCAAATAAATGTTCTGCGCCTCCGGAAATCGCTCCGGACAAGCCTTCGCTTTTACTTGATTGAAGTAGAACAACAATTATAAGAGCAATACTTACAATAACCAATAATGTGACTAATAGTGTGTGCAAGAAGTACACCTCCGTAAAACGTACATCCACAGTATTTCTAATGTATCATATTTCCTTATAATTAACAATAGCTAGATTCTTTAGGGCAAATAACGAATAAGCGCCAGCTTGTCAGCTGGCACTTTCCGATCAGAAATTATTTCTTTAAGTTATAGAAAGATTTGATTCCCAAATATTGAGCAGTGTCTCCCAATTGGTCTTCGATGCGAAGCAATTGGTTGTATTTTGCAACACGGTCCGTACGGGAAGGTGCACCTGTTTTGATTTGGCCGGCATTCGTTGCAACAGCGATATCAGCAATTGTGCTGTCTTCTGTTTCACCGGAACGATGGGAAATAACTGCCGTGTAGCCGGCGCGTTTCGCCATTTCGATTGCGTCAAATGTTTCTGTTAAAGTACCGATTTGGTTTACTTTAATAAGAATAGAGTTTCCTACGCCTTTTTCAATACCTTCCGCAAGTTTCTTTGTATTCGTTACGAACAAGTCGTCTCCGACAAGCTGAACTTTATTGCCAATGCGCTCTGTTAACAGCTTATGGCCTTCCCAGTCGTTTTCATCAAGGCCGTCTTCAATTGAAATGATTGGGTATTTTGAGACAAGCTCTTCATACCATGCAACCATTTCTTCAGAAGTTCTCACAACACCTTCGCCTTCAAGATGATACTTGCCGTCTTCTTTGTTGTAAAGTTCGGAAGAAGCTACGTCCATTGCAAGCATCACTTGCTCGCCTGGTTTGTAGCCGGCTTTTTCAATGGCTTCAATAATCGTTTGCAGTGCTTCTTCATTTGATTTCAAGTTTGGCGCAAATCCGCCTTCATCACCAACAGCAGTGTTTAAGCCTTTTGCTTTTAGTACAGCTTTTAGGCTATGGAAAATTTCTGCACCCATGCGAAGCGCTTCTTTAAAACTTTCAGCACCAACCGGCATAACCATAAATTCCTGAATGTCTACGTTATTGTCAGCATGGGCGCCGCCATTTAAAATGTTCATCATCGGAACAGGAAGCTGTTTCGCATTAAATCCGCCAAGATATTGATAAAGCGGGATATCTAAGTAGTTTGCTGCAGCGTGGGCAACAGCCATAGACACGCCTAAAATCGCATTAGCACCCAGTTTGCTTTTGTTTTCAGTGCCATCAAGCTCAATTAAAGCTTTGTCAATAGACACTTGATCCAGTACATTGAATTCTTCGCCAACAAGCTTTGGAGCAATAATTTCATTCACATTATCAACCGCTTTTAACACACCTTTTCCAAGGTAACGGCCTTTATCGCCATCGCGAAGTTCCACTGCCTCATATTCACCAGTAGAAGCACCGCTTGGAACTAAAGCGCGGCCGAATGCGCCTGATTCTGTAAATACTTCCACTTCAATCGTTGGATTACCGCGGGAATCTAATACTTCACGAGCATATACATCTGCAATAAATGGCATAAAAAATCTCTCCTTTAATCGTTATTTTTTAATTAATGATGTTCCAGTCATTTCAACCGGTTTTTCTAAATTCAGCAAGTCAAGAACCGTTGGTGCGAGATCGCCAAGGATTCCGCCCTCACGGAGCTCAATTCCTTTTTTCGTCACAATGACAGGAACCGGATTTGTCGTATGGGCTGTCATTGGTTTTCCTTCTTTTGTTACCACTTCATCCGCATTTCCGTGGTCAGCCGTAATAATAGCGGTTCCGCCTTTTTCGATAATCAGGTCCACAACACGGCCAAGACACTCATCGACTGCCTCAACTGCTTTAATCGTCGGTTCAAGCATACCGGAATGTCCGACCATATCCGGATTGGCATAGTTTAAAATAATTGCATCAAACTTATCTGCTTCGATTTCTTTTATAAGTGCATCGGTTACTTCGTAAGCACTCATTTCAGGTTTTAAGTCATAGGTTGGAACTTTAGGAGAATTAATTAAAATTCTTTCTTCTCCCGGAAATTGAACTTCGCGCCCTCCGCTCATAAAATATGTCACGTGAGGATATTTCTCTGTTTCCGCAATGCGCAGCTGCTTTAACCCGTTTTGGGAGATGACTTCACCAAGAGTGTTGTCAAGGTTTGTCGGCTTAAATGCCACATATCCGTCAACTGTTTCACTAAAATGGGTTAAGCAGACAAAATGAAGGTTTTTCGGATGCTTTGGCCCTCTGTCAAACGAGCGGAAATCTTTGTTCGTGAACGTATTTGAAATCTGGATTGCGCGGTCAGGACGGAAGTTATAAAAAATGACGGCATCTTCATCTTTTATCGTAGCAACCGGCTCTCCGTTTGGCTTTGTCATTACTGAAGGAATAACAAATTCATCATAGATTCCGTTTTGATAGGAATCCTCAATAAGTTCTAACGGATCTGAGTAAGTCGGACCTTCTCCATACACCATCGCTCTGTATGATTTTTCAACACGCTCCCAGCGCTTGTCGCGATCCATTGAATAATAGCGGCCGGAAATCGTTGCAAATTCACCAACGCCGTATTCCTTCATTTTTTCCAGTGTTTCTTTAATATATTTTGGCGCTGTTTGCGGCCCGACATCACGCCCGTCTAAAAATGCATGGACGTACACATTTTTAACGCCTTCTTGTGCTGCCAGGCGGAGAAGTGCAAACAAATGGTCAATGTGGCTATGAACCCCTCCGTCAGAAAGAAGACCAAAAAGATGCAGGCTTGTACCTTTTTCTTTTACGTGGCGAATTGCATCTAGGAACGTTTCGTTTTTCTCAAATTCGCCTTCACGAATAGCAATGTTTACTCGCGTAAGGCTTTGATAAACAATGCGGCCGGCGCCGATATTTAAGTGTCCTACTTCAGAGTTCCCCATCTGTCCTTCCGGAAGCCCCACCGCTTCCCCAGAAGCTTTCAGCTTCGTATGTGGATACGTATTCCAATAACGGTCAAAGTTCGGCTTATTTGCTAGGGCAACAGCATTTCCTTTTCGTTCCTCCCGAAGAGCAAAGCCGTCTAAGATAATTAATGCAACAGGGGCTTTACTCATTTAAACCTGCCTCCAATAATTGCAGGAATGATTGCGGTTCAAGGCTTGCTCCACCGACTAATGCCCCGTCAATTTCAGGCTGGTTCATGAAATCTTTAATGTTGCCAGGATTTACACTTCCGCCGTATTGAATCCGGACTGCGGCTGCAGCTTCAGGTGAAAATTGCTCTGATATCGTCTTGCGAATATGGGCACAAACTTCATTGGCATCTTCCGCAGTTGATGATTTTCCAGTTCCAATCGCCCAGATTGGTTCATAAGCAATCACTGTTTGTTTCACTTGATCTTCTGTTAAGCCATTCAGTGCTTTCTGCACCTGGGATCCAACTAACTCATTTGTTTGGCCATTTTCACGTTGTTCTAGCGTTTCACCGACACAAACAATCGGGATCAAATGATATTGAAACGCTGCTAATGTTTTTTTGTTGACTGATTCATCGGTTTCATTAAACATTTCCCGGCGCTCAGAATGTCCGATAATCACATATTGAACTCCAAGATCAGAGATCGCTTTTGGGCTGATTTCACCGGTAAATGCACCGCTCTCTTTAAAATGCATATTTTGTGCACCAATTGCTAGATCAGTATTTTGGGTTAATTCTACAAGACGTTCCAAAAATAAAGCAGGGGCACAAACAACTGAATCCACTTTATCTTTTGCTGGAACAAACCCTTTTACCTCTTCAATAAAGGCTTTCGCTTCCGCTAATGTTTTATGCATTTTCCAGTTTCCTGCAATAATGGGCTTGCGCATGCTGACACATCCTTTCAAACTAAATTTAATTACTTATCATTTAAAGCGACAACACCAGGAAGTTGTTTCCCTTCCATAAACTCAAGGGAAGCCCCTCCGCCAGTTGAGATGTGGCTCATTTTTTCAGCAAGGTTAAATTTCTCAACCGCCGCTGCTGAATCTCCGCCGCCGATTACCGAATATGTATGATCTGCTTCGGCAAGTGCTTCTGCTACAGCTTTTGTTCCTTCTGCAAACTTGTCAATCTCAAATACTCCCATCGGACCGTTCCAAATGACGAGTTTTGACTTTTGAATAACGTCTTTATAAATTTCTCTCGTTTTTGGACCGATATCAAGCGCTTGCCATTCAGAAGGAATTTCTTCAATCGACACCACTTTTGTATTAGCATCTGCTGAAAAATCGTCAGCGACAATCACATCTACAGGCATATAGAAATTAACGCCCTTTTGCTCTGCTTTTTCCATAAACGATTTTGCAAGCTCGATTTTATCTGCTTCTAACAACGATTTGCCAATTTCATATCCTTTAACTTTTACAAACGTATAAGCTAAACCGCCGCCGATAATGAGGTTATCTACCTTTTCCAACAAGTTTTCAATTACTCCGATTTTATCTTTTACCTTTGCACCGCCAATAATCGCCGTAAATGGACGCTCAGGATTGGAAAGAGCTTTCCCAAGAACATTAAGCTCTTTTTCCATAAGGAAACCAGATACGGCAGGCAGATAATGGGCAATTCCTTCTGTTGAAGCATGGGCACGGTGCGCAGCTCCAAACGCGTCATTCACATAAATATCTGCCAATTCCGCAAAAGCTTTGGCAAGTTCCGGGTCATTTTTCTCTTCGCCTGGATAGAATCGAACATTTTCCAGTAAGAGAACATCGCCTTCATTCATACTGTCAATCACAGATTTTACTGTATCGCCGTAAGCCTCATCTGTTTTCTTTACTTCTTTTTCAAGCAATTCAGACAACCGCTTAGCTACGGGTGTTAAACGCATTTCTTCGTTTACTTGTCCTTTTGGACGGCCAAGGTGGGATGCTAGAATGATTTTTGCACCTTGTTCGATTAAATATTGGATCGTAGGGAGCGCTGCGCGAATTCTCGTTTCATCTGTTATCTGCCCATTTTTCATTGGAACATTGAAATCAACACGGCAAAACACTCGTTTTCCTTTTACGTCCACATCTTTTACGGACATTTTGTTCATGGCAAAGGGTCCTCCTTTAGGCTCTAATTTAATCGCAAAAAAAGGGAGAGGGGAATGATCCCCGCTCCCCTTGTACACCCATTTACAATATAGCAGTTTACAGTACAAAAATTCAATAAATCATTGTAAATGAATAAAAAATGTTTTGCGATTAAAGGCCTTTTTGCCCAATGTAATCAATAAGATCTACTATACGGTATGAATAGCCTGTTTCGTTATCGTACCATGAAATAACTTTTACCATGCGGCCTTCCATAACCATTGTAGAGAGGGCATCGATGATTGATGAGTTTGTGTTTCCTTTATAGTCGCTGGATACAAGCGGCTCTTCACTGTAGCCAAGTATGCCTTTTAATTCACCTTCAGCTGCTTCTTTTAAGACTGCATTTACTTTTTCTACTGTTACATCTGTTTCAAGTTCAGCAACGAAATCAACTAAAGAAACGTTAGGTGTTGGAACACGAATTGCTCCACCGTTTAATTTTCCTTTTAATTCAGGCAATACAAGTGCTACAGCTTTTGCAGCGCCTGTCGTTGTCGGAATGATGTTTTCAGCTGCTGCACGGGCACGGCGATAGTCTGCGTGCGGCAGATCAAGGATTTGCTGGTCATTTGTATAAGAGTGAGCAGTTGTCATCATGCCGCGTTTGATTCCGAATTTAGCATGTAATACTTTCGCAAACGGCGCCAAGCAGTTTGTTGTACAAGAAGCATTAGAAATGACTTGATGATTTGCCGGATCATATTTGTCATGGTTTACTCCCATAACAATAGTTATATCTTCATCATTTGCCGGAGCAGAGATGATCACTTTTTTCGCACCAGCTTCTAAATGTTTTGCAGCATCCGCGCGTTTTCTGAAACGTCCAGTAGATTCCACTACTACTTCAACGCCCAAGTCTCCCCAGCAAAGTTGTGCAGGATCGCGCTCAGCCAGCACCTTTACTTTTTTGCCGCCGACTACTAAAAAGTCTCCGTCTACAGATACATCTTGATCTAATCTTCCATGTACGGTGTCATATTTTAAAAGATGTGCAAGCATATTTGCATCTGTTAAATCGTTAACAGCAATTACCTCAACATTAGGATTATTTAATGCCGCACGGAAAACCATACGACCAATTCTTCCAAAACCATTAATACCAACTTTTACTGCCATGATTTTTCCTCCTCTAAATTGGTAAGGATCACATTTTTATATATTTATTAATGGGCAAACCCTTGTACCAACTGTTTTGCGGCCCCTTCATCAGTAATCAAAATCGTCGATGAAGGTGCTCGTTTCATGTAAGCGCGAATGGCTTTTGCCTTTGAAGCTCCGCCCGCAACTGCAATTACATTATCAACTTTTGATAAATCAGCCAGCTGCAGTCCAATCGTTGAAACTTTATGGACTACCTCTCCTGCTTCATTAAAGTAATAACCAAAAGCCTCTCCAACCGCTTTCCTCTGTTTAATTAATTGGAAATCTTGTTCACTTGTTTTGCGGCGTTCCGCCATTGTAATAGCATCTCCAATTCCATGCAATACCATGTTGGCCGATTTTATCAAACCGAGTACTTCATTAATTAAAGGATCTTTCATTATAGAAATATACATTTCTTTGCTAACTTGATCTGGGACGTACAAAACACGGTGCTTTGTGCCTGTATTCTCTGCCATTTTTGCGCAAATGGTGTTGGCTTGGTTATTTACATCTTCGCCAATTCCTCCGCGGGCAGGAACAAACAAAATTTCTTTTTCGCCAAAATCAGGCGTCAGCATGTCAGCAACTGTTGCCATGGTTGTTCCTCCGGTTACCGCGATGATGTTCTTGTCTTCAAGCAATTTTTTCATACAATTCGCACATGCCCGTCCCAGCTCGGTTTTGACCCATGGAGATTGGTCGCTGTCACCGGAAACGATCACTACTTTTCGAATCTTTAACTGTTGTTGAAGCTGTTTCTCAAGTTTGTCAATACCTATTACTCCTCTCATGATGCTTTCAAGTTTTTCAAGAAGATTTTTTCCATCAGCAGTTAAGCTCATACCAACACCGGTTATAGAAATTAAATTTTGGTCTTTCAGAAATTCAACTTCTGAGCGCAAAACTCGTTCTGTCATCCCAAGGCTCATTGCCAAGCTTCTCCTGCCCACTGGCTGCATCAAATTTATATAATGCAGAATATGGTATCGTTTTTGCATAACATTGAGAAGGTCAGGCAATAATCTTTTTTGAATATCAAGTAAAGAGTCCATGGGAATATTCTCCTTTACATACAGGTTGGTCATAAAATGTCCCGGTGTGACATAATTTGTCCCGCTTACTGCAAAAAAAAATCACTCCTGATTCAATTCCATTTTAACAGGAGCGAAAAGCGAATTCAACTCAAAAATCCGTTGTTTTTTCTTGTAAACGCTTAATCATTACTATTTTATCAACATGCCCATATTGAACTACTTCTCCGTCAATTTCAACGACAGGGATCATTAAGCCGAATTTTTCAGTCAAAGCATCGCTTTCGTCAATATCCACTTCCTCAAGTGTAAAAGGATACTCACTTTTAATCTCCTGCAAAACTTGTTTTGCTTTCTCACATAACGGGCATTTTTTTCTTGTATAAAAGATAATTTTTTGCACTTTGATTCTCCTTTTCTATTCATACCGTTTCCGTTTGGATGATGAGGGTATTCTAAGCTGGTCCCGATACTTAGCCACTGTGCGGCGGGAAACGATAATTCCCTCCCGATTTTTCAACATTTGGACGATTTCCTGATCGGAAAGGGGCTTCTGTTTATTTTCTTCAGCAATATAGGCAGAAATCAAATTTTTCACCTGGCTTGATGATGCACTTTCATTTGAAACAGTTTGTACCGTACTCGTAAAGAATGATTTTAAATCTACTGTCCCATATGGTGTTTGTGCAAATTTTCCGCGAACAGCCCTGCTAACCGTTGATTCATGAATTCCCAGCTCATCAGAAAGCTCCTTCATTGTCATCGGTTTTAAATGCTCTGGCCCTTTATAAAAAAAACCCTGCTGCTTTTCTGCAATTTTTAAGGCTACCTTTAAGAGCGTTTCCTTTCTTTGCTCAAGGCTTCTTATAAGCCAGTAATATTCCTGCTGCTTTTCCTGCAGAAAACGGCTCACTTCAGGGTTATTATAGGAAACGAATTTCTTATAATACATTTCATTAAAGCTGATTTTTGGCATGGCATCATCGAAAACTTTTACGGTAAGATTTTGCCCGTCGCGATCAATAATCACATCCGGAATCACATATGCCGGCTTTTCATGATGGAAGATCGCACCCGGTCTTGGATTTAAGGACTGCAAGCAATCAAATACTCTTTGAATATCTTTTATTTCGACATGTAGTTTCTTTGCTAGTTCTTTCCATTTCCTTTCCGCAAACGGAAAAAAGTGCTGATCTACAATTTTTTCAGCTAAAGGATCTCTTTTTTCTTTCTTCCTAAGTTGAATGAGAAGGCATTCTCTTAATGATCTGGCTCCAATTCCTGCGGGCTCTAAATCTTGTAATAGATTAACACAAAATTGTACTTTATCGGAAGTAATTTGAAAGTGGGCTGATACTTTTTCCAAATCAGTTCTCAAGTAACCGTTTTCATCGATGCATTGAATAAGATAGCTGATGACCTTTTTCTGCTCTGGGGTTATTTCTTTCAGATTTATCTGTGAAAGCAAATATTCATCAAGCGTAACCACTGTTTCCCCTATATGCTCTATCCATTTTTTTTCGTCATTGTCTATTTTTTTCGGTTTCGGTTTCCATCTGTCAACCTGAGGGTCTATTGCTCTAATATGATTGTCTTCTATTTGTAAAAGGGGATTTTCCATTGTTTTAGAATCAAGAAAAGCTGAAAGTTCATGGGCAGAGTATTGTAAAAGTGCAATCGCCTGTGTCAGCTCTTGCGTCATAGTCAATTTCATTGTTTGCTGTTGCCAAAGCCCGGCTTTTAAATTCATGCCCATCCCCCTTTCCGAGATTGCAGCGGACAACCTATTAATTCTTTCTAGGAAACGGTTTCAAAAATCGAATTTTCATAATTTTTTCACTCACTCTTATTTTACAATAAGGAAAGCAATTGTTGTATGGAAAATAATATCCTTTTAGGCGATCAATTCATGTACAAAAATAAAAACCCCTTCCCCAAAACAGGAAAGAGGTTTGCTAGCGCCCTCGGCAGGAATCGAACCCACATTTCAAGAACCGGAATCTTGCGTGCTATCCGTTGCACCACGAGGGCAGAATAAATAAGATTTGTCTTTTTTCTTTCGCGTTACGATTACATATTATATGACATGTTTTCATACTTTGCAAGTACTGATTGTGTTTAAAAAGTCATACATTGGGTATGATGGAATACGGAGGCTTTTCAAAAGAAGTCTGTCGAATGATTCTGCAAAAATGTAAATGCGAATTGTTTGACCTTTATTGACCATTAATGTATGATAACAATACATACTATTTCTTCTGTTGGAAGAACCTTGAACAGAAATGTATGACGCAGAGAGATTAAAGGAGGAAGAGCAAATATGAATTTAATTCCTACAGTTATTGAACAAACAAACCGGGGAGAGCGTGCATATGACATTTACTCCCGCCTACTTAAAGACCGTATTATTATGCTTGGAACCCCAATTGATGATTATGTAGCGAACTCAATTGTTGCCCAGCTGCTGTTCCTTGAAGCTGAAAACCCTGAAAAAGATATCTCTATCTATATCAACAGCCCTGGCGGAAGCATTACTGCAGGTATGGCCATCTACGACACGATGCAATTTATTAAGCCTGACGTTCAAACGATTTGTATCGGAATGGCTGCTTCCATGGGTGCTTTCTTATTGGCAGCCGGCACGAAAGGAAAGCGTTATGCCCTTCCAAACAGTGAAGTGATGATCCATCAGCCGCTTGGCGGTGCCCAAGGCCAGGCAACAGAAATTGAGATCGCCGCAAAACGTATCTTGTTCCTTCGTGACAAGTTAAATCAAATCCTTTCAGAACGTACTGGACAGCCGGTTGAAGTCATCGCAAAAGATACTGACCGCGATAACTTTATGACTGCCCAGCAGGCGCTCGAATATGGGTTAGTTGACCACATCATTACAAGAAATTCTCTTGAGGATAAGAGTAAAAAATAAGTGAACAACTAAAGCCCTTCGAAGCCAGGCGCTGAATCTTGGCAATTTGGAAAAGAGGCTGTCTCATAAGGGTCAGACCCTTATGAGACAGCCTCTTTCTTAATCTTCTTGCTGAATATAATTGGCCAACTCTTTAATCGCTTCCTGTTCGTCACTGCCATCTGCTATGAGAGTAACAACAGCTCCATTGCTTACTGCCAGGCTCATCAGTCCCATGATGCTTTTTGCATTCACTTTTTTCCCGTCTTTCTCCAAATAGATATCTGATGAAAAACGATTTGCTTTTTGAACAAACAACGCTGCTGGACGCGCTTGCAAGCCCGTTTTTAACGTAACTTTCACCTGTTTCTCCACCATCACAAATCCTCCCTTATCATTAAATGTCTAACGATCAGTCTTTTACCACGTTAAAGCAGCAAGGACCTCGGCATTTATGATTTGGATATTGGTTCACCGGCACGCAATTTTTCTGCGATTTCATCTATTTTTCTTAACCGGTGATTAATGCCCGATTTACTGATTGTTCCGCCAGAAACCATTTCTCCTAATTCCTTTAGCGTTATGTCCTGATGGGCAATCCGAAGTTCAGCTATTTCCCTCAATTTTGCAGGCAGCACATGCAGCCCGACTGTCTGGTCAATGTAACGAATATTTTCCACTTGCCTAAGAGCCGCTCCAATTGTTTTATTTAAGTTTGCTGTTTCACAATTGACAAGACGGTTCACCGAATTTCTCATATCCCGGACGATCCGGACATCCTCGAATCTTAATAAGGCATTATGGGCGCCAATAATGTTCAGAAATTCTGTAATTTTTTCTGCTTCTTTTAAATACGTAATATATCCTTTTTTACGTTCAAGTGTTTTGCTGTTAAGGTCAAACGTATTCATCAGCTCAGATAATGAGTCATTATGCTCTTTATATAATGAAAAAATTTCGAGGTGGTAAGAAGAGGTCTCAGGGTTATTCACGGATCCTCCGGCAAGGAAAGCCCCTCTCAGATAAGAGCGCTTACAACATTTCTTTTTCACAAGTTCTCCGGATATATCATGAACAAACGTAAAGCCTTCTCCTAAAATTTTTAAGTCTTCTAATATGTCCTTTGCCTTGTCCGATAGCCGAACAATGTATACATTATTCTTTTTCAGGCGCATTTTCTTCCGGACAAGAAGTTCGATTTGAACATTGTAGTTTCGTTTGATTAATATATAAATTCTTCTTGCGATTGCCGCATTTTCTGTTTGAATATCAACGACAAGCTTTCGATTGGAAAAAGAAAGTGATCCATTCATTCGAATTAACGCAGATAGCTCCGCTTTTGCGCAGCAATCCTTTATTTCAAGATTAGTTAATTCCTTTTTCGTTTCCGAAGCGAAAGACATCCCCCTCACCTCCAGTTCAGACAAACAGCTTCTTTACCTATTACGCATTAATTCTCTTTTTGGTTTCATCTAATAATAACGAATATAATATTTCTGCAACTTTTTTTGTGTCATGGCGGATGACTCCGTTATCAAGGCTTACAATTTTACCGTAAACAACTTCCAATCCAAGTTCGTACAACTTTTGCAAGTCGTAGCGGACTGGCTGGGCAAGTTCTTCTTTATATCGTTTTTGTATATGACTTGGAATATCTTCGTTATTCACAAGGATTGTATCGATAAAAGAGCATTTCATGTGCTCATATATTGCTTTCACATGGTCGCTTGCAGTAAAGTCATGCGTTTCGCCCGCCTGGGTCATAAGGTTGCAAATATATACCTTTTTCCCTTTTGACCGGCATACTTCATCACCAAGCTCTGGAACAAGCAAATTTGGCAGAATGCTTGTATATAAGCTTCCAGGTCCAATGATTATCATGTCTGCCTGCCTTATTGCCTGAATTGTTTCCGGAAGCGGTCTTATATTTTCCGGTGTTAAAAATACCCTTTTAATCCGTTTCCCCGAAAACGGGATTTTTGATTCGCCCGACACAATTGTTCCGTCTTCCATCTCAGCATGCAAAACAACGCTTTGATTGGCTGCAGGCAGCACTTTTCCGCGGACATTTAGCACCTTGCTCATTTCTTGGATGGCATGCACAAAATTTCCTGTAATGGATGTCATTGCAGCAAGGATTAAATTTCCTAGTGAATGCCCTGAAAGCTCATTTGATGTGTTAAAACGGTGCTGGAACATTTTCTCAATGAGCGGTTCAACGTCTGATAAGGCCGCCAGTACGTTCCTTATATCACCTGGCGGTGGAATATGCATGTCGTCTCTGAGACGTCCGGAACTCCCTCCGTCATCTGCGACCGTGACAATTGCCGTTATATCAACAGGATATTGTTTTAATCCTCTCAAGAGAACCGGCAAACCTGTACCACCGCCGATGATGACAATTCTGGGCTGTCCATTCTTTATCATGTTATTTTATCCTTTCTTATATCAATGTCTCGGTGCGTAATGCGTGTATTGTAATCTTCTTCAAAATAATGTCCAATGTATTCCGCTATTGCAACCGATCGATGCTGCCCGCCGGTGCAGCCAATGGCTACGACAAGCTGCGCTTTTCCTTCCCGCTTATAATGAGGAAGCATAAAACTGAGCAGTTCTGTTACTTTTTCTAAAAACTTTTGCGTTTCATTCCATTTGAGAACATAGCTGGAGACATCATCGTCAAGTCCTGTTTTTGGCCTCATATGATCAATATAATGTGGATTTGGCAAAAAGCGGACATCAAATACTAGATCTGCATCAATCGGAAGACCATGTTTAAAGCCAAAAGACATGACATTTACCGTAAAGATCGTCTTTTTATTAGCTGAAAACTCGTTCAAGATTTTCTCGCGAAGTTCCCGCGGCTTCATTTGAGATGTATTATAGATTATTTGGGCCCGGCCTTTTAATTCTTCCAACAAATTTCGTTCTAGCTTAATTCCTTCAAGGGGAAGACCGGAAGGAGCAAGCGGATGAGAGCGCCTTGTTTCTTTGTATCGCCTTACTAATGTAGAATCATCGGCATCAAGGAACAGAATTTGCGGAGTGACCCAGGATGTTTCATCCAGCTCATCGAGCGCTTTAAAAAGGTGGTCAAAGAATTCTCTTCCTCTTAAATCCATCACTAGCGCCACTTTATTCATCTTATTCCCAGACTCCTTCATCAGTTCTAGGAATTTAGGCAATAATGTCGGGGGCAAATTGTCGACACAGAAGAAACCAAGATCTTCAAAGCTATGAATCGCAACTGTTTTTCCTGCTCCTGACATTCCTGTAATGATGACCATTTGGATATCATTTGCCGCACCGGTACTCATTTTCTCTCCCCCTTTATCAATGTGGTTCTAGCTTGGATCAAGTCGATAACTGATCAGCTCGAACTCCGGAGTGTATGTAAATGTCCCAAAAATCACGCCTTTGCCATGGATCATATATTCAAGAATATGATGATCACCTGCTGCCATCGGAAGATTCTTTATATTCTCAAGTTCATGCCAGGCAAGAATTCCTTCTTCGCTTTGATCTAAATTTATACCATCTGCTTCTGTGGCAAGAAAACTAAACATCATCCACTCAGACAACACTCGGTCGCCTTCCTTCATAATAAAAGTGAAAATCCCTTTTATTTTCGGGTTCCGCAAATAAATGCCTGTTTCTTCCCGAAACTCACGTATACAAGCTTCTTTTACCGATTCACCCGGCTCCATCTTGCCGCCGGGAGCAACCCACCAGCTGCGGCGAGGCTTTTGTAAAAGAAGAACTTTATTATCTTTTAACAGTACGCAATTTGTCACCCGCTGCACTTTCGTCACCTCAATTAAGCCGTACGCTTTTATCTGCATACTTCAACATGCTAAAGTTATCTCCTTCTTTTCATTATACTATTTTTGTAAATCAGCCACAATTAATAGTAAAGCGATAAATATAGTAAAAAACAGAACAAAAAAAGAGCACAGGATGCCTGTGCTGATTAAAGGATTATATTTTAAAAGGGGGTCAATTTCTTTTATTATCATACCCAAAGATTATTTCACTTCTGTTACAGGAGAATTAAAACATAATTACTTTTTTGCAAAACTCTTCCTCTACATAATTCGACAAATGCATATCCCATTCCCCCGTAAACACGTTAAACTAATGAAGGACGGGCCCTCATTGCTTTAATGAAGGACTGTCCCCATCTGTTTTTTATGCTTTTATTTTTAGTTCTTCTTTTAGTTCTTCAATATAATGCTGAGCACTTTGGGCTGCGATGCTTCCATCGCCTGTAGCTGTAACAATTTGGCGCAGCGATTTTTCACGGACATCTCCTGCCGCAAAAATACCGGGCACTTTCGTTTCCATTCTTTCATTTGTTTCAATATAACCATTTTCGTTTGTAATTCCGAGATTTTTAAATGGTTTAGAAAGCGGCACCATGCCGATATATACAAAGACACCGTCTGTCTTAAATTCTCTTTCTTCACCTGTTTTTGTGGATACAAGGGTTACACTGTCAACCTTGCCGTCTTTTCCATTGATTTCCTTAACCGTATGACTCCAAATAAAATCAATTTTTTCATTAGCAAAAGCCCTTTGCTGAAGGATTGCTTGCGCACGAAGCTCGTCACGACGGTGGACAATGGTCACCTTTGACGCAAATCTTGTCAAATATACTCCTTCTTCAACGGCAGAGTCTCCGCCGCCGACAACAACAAGCTCTTTTCCTTTAAAAAAGGCTCCGTCACAAACGGCGCAATAAGATACACCGCGACCGCCAAATTCTTTTTCACCCGGTACTCCAAGCTTTTTAAATTCAGCACCGGTCGCAATAATGACCGCGCGGGCTTTGTATTCTTTTGAACCGGCTACAACGGTTTTATATTCTTTCCCATCGATCACTTCTTTTATATCACCGTAGGCATATTCTGCTCCGAATTTTTTCGCATGTTCAAACATTTTAGTTGATAATTCTGGACCAAGAATATGATCAAAACCAGGATAGTTTTCAACATCTTCGGTATTTGCCATTTGCCCTCCCGGCACACCGCGCTCAATCATTAATGTTGAAAGGTTGGCACGGGAAGTATAAACGGCAGCTGTCATTCCGGCAGGGCCTGCTCCGGCAATGATAACGTCATAAATTTTTTCTTCTGACACTTTGTACACTCCTTTATAATAATAGGATATCAGTTTAGATTCATACGTTAATGTTCACCTTATTATTTCCTATCTACACCTATCCTATAAGACCCAAGTATTAATGTCCAAAATATTGCTCACCGGAGACAGCTGTTCACCAATTTTATATATTTTTGCAATGTGGACAAAGAAACCCCATACATGCTGGCGATTGATTTCTGCGATTCTTTTTCATCCCGCAATTTATGCCAGCTATACTCAATGGCGCCTGCCCATGCTTTTTTATTTTTAAGGGTAATGTTTGATTTTGCAGCTTCTGCAAAAACAGAAAACCATAGTAAATACAGCCCAACTTGTTTTGTTCCAATCGGCTGATGTATTTCATATAAAACTTCTGCAATTTCATGTGCCATTTTTACAAACTGGTTGCCGGCTTTATTTTTTATAAAAAATAAATATTCTTGTTCTAATTCGGATAGTTTCGTGTTTGAAACAACTTGTCTCGATGCAAGAATTTCATCTTTTTGGCCAGAAAGAGAGGTTAAAAAAATGGCAAAAAGCCTCTCTTCGATATAGTCGCTTTCGTATTTTTTCAGAATCGAGGCAATATGGTCTTCAAAGCCTCTGACAGAAGGTCTTTCCTCATTCCACGGTTCAAGGCCGGCTTTTTCAGGATTGAATTCTAATACCTTTTTCCAAATATTGCGGGCTGCTTGTTCCCTCCCGGTATAATACGAAGAAATGGACAGCCAGTAGTAAAATCCCCCATCTCCGTCATATCCTTGCTTATAAAGCTTCTTTAGCCAGCAATAAGCCAGTCCATATTCGCCAATTAACGCAAAAGTAGCCCCAAGCTTAAACTGATGCTCGCTTGAGAGCGGTTTAATTTTCTCCAAGGCTTCTTTCAGTTTCTTTACATCTTTAGTTTTACTCTGGTAAAAAGAAAATACCAATTTATTGCAAAGGGCATGTAAATTGCCCGGATTTAAACGCAAAACTTCATTTAATATATCCTCGGCTTTTTTAATTTCTCCGAGATAAAAGTATGCAAGCGCAAGGTTATTATAGGCAGACCAATATTCCGGGTACTCCTTAATTACTCCATTTAATAATTCAATTGCCTTTGGAAAATGGCCTGATTCAAGCAGTTCGCGAGCCTGTTCTTGTTTAATGATGAGGTCATCCTCTTCATACAGCTCTTCTCCAAGCTCTTCCGATTCCAAATTCAACAGATAGAGCAAGTCCTTTGTATCTTCCGTAAATTCGCCGTCCTGATCTAATTCTAAATAGAGTTTAGCATGGTGGCGGGCATCTTTGAAAAATCCGAGATGGGCATAATTATTTGCTAGAAAATAGTGGCATTCCACCATTTCTTCATCCAATTCTTCGAGGATAAAATGCAAAAGACGATTTGAATTTTGGTACTCTCCCAACTCTGTATAAACAATTGCCAGCTGGCAGGCAATCATTGGCTCGCCAGGTTCCAGCTGCATGGCACGCTGCAAATATTTTTTTGCTTTTTGAAAATCCCGCCTCTGATATGCTTTTATCCCCTTTGTGAAGTAATACTCCCCTGTTGGAATAAATGAAAGTAACATTCCCTTTTGATGTCTTGCTTTTGAATCGTTCCCCATGCAATCCTCCAATTATCATTGTTAACTACGATAGTATAACATAAGAGCAAGCCGAAAGAGAAGGGGATCTTGAAGGAACTGAATCAAGGGCCAGGCCCTCAACGATCGAGGACCTGGCCCCAAAAATATTTTATTTATTTTCGTGCCGTTTGGATAAGACTTTGAGAATTTCTTTGAATGGAAGCTGCTGTTCTCTTAGAAGCACCATTAAGTGATAAAGCAAATCTGCTGCTTCCCACTTTAACTCATCCGCATCGCGGTTTTTTGCGGCGATGATAACTTCTGAAGCCTCTTCACCGACCTTTTTCAAAATCTTATCAACGCCTTTTTCAAACAAATAAGTCGTATAGGCTCCTTCCGGGCGTTCCCGCTCGCGCTCTTCAATCACCTTTTCTAGAGTTTGCAAAATTTGATAATCTTGCAGGCTTCCCGAAGCTGCTTCAGACACCTCTACAATTTCCTCGCTTTTATAGAAACTTTCTGTAAAGCAACTGACAGACCCTGTATGGCATGCCGGCCCGGCAGGCTGAACAAGGACGAGAATTGCATCCTGATCACAATCATACTTCAATTCAACAATCTTCTGTGTATTTCCACTCGTTTCCCCTTTATGCCAGAGCTTCTGGCGCGAACGGCTGTAAAACCATGTCTCTCCCGTCTCCATCGTTTTCCTGAGAGATTCGCGGTTCATATATGCCAGCGTAAGAACCTCTTTCGTTGACGCATCCTGGACAATTGCTGGGACAAGCCCTTTTTCATCAAATTTGATCGATTCCATGTTCATCGAACATGCACCCCATTCTTTTTCAAAAAGTCCTTCACTTCACTTACAGATGTCTCTTTATAGTGAAAAATCGAAGCTGCCAATGCGGCATCCGCTTTCCCTTTCAAAAATACTTCGACAAAATGTTCCGCGTTTCCCGCTCCGCCGGATGCGATCACTGGTACACTGACTGCCTCGCTGACTGCTTTCGTTAACGATAGATCAAAACCTTTTTTCTCGCCATCGCTGTCCATGCTTGTCAGCAATATTTCACCTGCTCCCCGCTTAACCGCTTCCTTTGCCCAATCGATCACTTCCCATTCGGTCGGCTTTCTGCCTCCGTGCGTATACACCCGCCATGAGCCTAATTCAGGGTCATATTTTGCATCAATTGCAACGACGATGCACTGAGAACCGAAAAAGTCCGCCCCTTCCGTAATTAAAGAAGGATTCAATACAGCCGCGGTATTAAGTGAAACTTTATCGGCACCGGCTCGTAAAATACGCTTCATATCTTCCAACGAGTTAATACCGCCTCCGACTGTAAATGGAATCGCCAGTTCCGATGCAACTGCCTTTACGACATCAACCATTGTTTTCCGGCCTTCGTGGGATGCACTAATATCAAGGAAGACAAGCTCATCCGCCCCTTGCTCGTCATAAATGCGCGCCAGTTCAACAGGGTCGCCCGCATCACGGAGTTGAACGAATTGAATTCCTTTGACAACCCGCCCATCTTTCACATCTAGACAGGGAATGATTCGTTTTGTCAGCATCAGCCATTCACCTCTCTCAGCGCTTCTCTAACGGAAAAACGTCCTTCATAAATGGCTTTGCCGACAATCGCACCGCTTACGCCTTTCATTGAAAAAGCTTTTAACTTTTGCAAATCCTCAATGGAGCTTACGCCGCCGGAAGCAATAACACTTTTTCCCGTTTCTTCAGCCATTTCCCGTACAGCTTCCAAATTAGGGCCTGAAAGCATTCCATCGGTTGCAATATCGGTAAAAATAAACGTTTCTGCGCCGGCATCAGCAAAGTGTTTTCCTAACTCGACTGCTTTCGTTTCACTTGTTTTCAGCCAGCCATGAGTAGCAACATATCCGTTTTTCGCATCAATGCCAACGGCAATTTTTTTACCGTACTTTCGAATCATTTCAATTGCAAACTCCGGATTGGATACCGCCACACTGCCAATGATGACTCGCTCCACGCCATTTTCCAAATAATGAACAATATCATTTTCCGTCCGTATGCCGCCGCCTATTTGGACTTTTACCTCCAGCTCACGGGCAGCTCTAATAACAAATTCATCATTAACCCGTTTTCCATCCTTTGCGCCGTCAAGGTCAACCATATGAATCCATTCCGCACCTTCAGCAGCAAACCAGGCCGCCATTTCAAACGGAGAGTCTCCATAAACCGTCTCTTTCTCATAATCGCCTTGAAGAAGCCGAACGCATTTTCCGCCGCGCATATCAATCGCGGGGTATATAGTAAAAGCCATTACACCGTCATCCTTTCCCCTGCCATCTAAATAAGAAGAAACTTTCACCAATGAGGGCTGTGATCATTTAACACTTCGGGCAGCTATCCCACAAAGCTTAAAGACTCGGTAAGTGCGACAAAATTACGCAAAAGCTGCATACCTAATGTTCCGCTTTTTTCAGGATGGAATTGCATTCCATAAACATTTCCTCTTCCAACTACCGCCGGAACCTTTACGTCATAATCGGTATCCGCAATCACGACGTCACGCTCTCCCGGACTTACATAATAAGAGTGGACAAAATAAACATACCCGCCAGTTATATTTTCCAAAATAGGAGACGGGGCAGCCAGATTTAGCTTGTTCCATCCCATATGCGGGACTTTATACGTCTCCCCCTGTTCCGTGATTCCCGGGAAACGGTGGACTTTTCCGGGAAGCAGCGACAGCCCTTGCGTCAAGCCGTTTTCTTCGCTTTCCTCAAAAAGAAGCTGCATGCCGAGGCAAATGCCAAGCAAAGGCCGGCCGCTTTGGACATACTCTTTTACCATATCGGTGAGCCCGGACTCATTCAGTCTGGCCATTGCATCCCGGAAAGAGCCGACGCCTGGTAAAATTAAAGCGCTTGCGCCACGCAGCTCCTGCCGGTCCTCAAATATGAAATAAGATGCACCTAACCGTTCAAGCGCCTTACTTACACTAAACAAATTTCCCATTCCATAGTCAATGATGCCGATCATTTATAAAACCCCTTTCGTAAAGCTCCCGGCTTACTTTAACGCGTTAAAGTAGTACGAGTCTTGCCCTATAACATCCCCTTCGTAGACGGAATCCCTTTCACCCGGGGATCGATCATTGTCGCCTCATCAAGAGCGCGGCCAAGTGCCTTAAAAATTGCTTCGATCATATGGTGCGTGTTTTGTCCATAATGTACAATCACATGAAGATTCATCCGCGCCTCCAGGGCAAGCTTCCATAAAAACTCGTGGACGAGCTCTGTATCAAAACTTCCTACCTTTTGGATTGGAAACTCAGCGCGCATTTCCAGATGAGGACGGTTGCTCAAATCGACAACAACTTGAGCGAGAGCTTCATCCATCGGAACAAAAGCATTTCCATAACGACGGATTCCTTTCTTATCGCCTAGTGCTTCACGGAGAGCCTGTCCAAGGCATATGCCGATATCTTCTGTTGTATGGTGGTCATCAACTTCAATATCGCCTTTAGCATCAACTGTCAGGTTAAACTGGCCGTGTTTCGTAAACAGATCGAGCATGTGAGTCATAAACGGCACACCGGTTTCGATGTCCGACTTGCCTTCACCGTCGATTGAAAACGTTAGTTTAATATCCGTTTCGTTCGTTTTTCGATTTATACTTGAGGTTCTTTCCATCCTATTGCCTCCATCACGAATGGTTCTTCAATCTTTTTTCTTCAATCCTTAAATCTTGCTTCCACTGCCCGGGCATGTGCTTCAAGCCCTTCTAAACGGGCAAACACAGCAATTTTATCTTTATTTTGCTCGAGTGCTGTTTGACTGTAAGCAATAATACTTGATTTTTTTTGAAAATCCTCGACACTAAGCGGACTGGAAAACCGCGCTGTTCCATTTGTCGGCAGCACATGGTTAGGTCCGGCAAAATAGTCGCCGACCGGTTCAGAGCTGAATCTGCCGATAAAAATGGCTCCGGCATGACGGATTTTTCCTAAAAGCTCCATGGCATTCTTTGTGATGATCTCAAGATGCTCAGGCGCCAGAGCATTAATTGTTTCAACTGCTTCATCCATATTTTCCGCGACATAAATCGCTCCGAAATCTGCAATCGATTGAGCCGCAATCTCTTTGCGGGGAAGTTCGGAAAGCTGTTTTTCCACTTCAAAAGCAACATCGTTTGCCAGTTTCTCTGATGTTGTCACAAGAATGCTGCATGCCCGTCTATCATGTTCCGCCTGCGATAATAGATCGGCAGCTATTTCATGCGCCCTTGCCGAATCATCAGCCAGCACGGCAATTTCACTTGGTCCGGCGATCATGTCAATGTCAACATCGCCAAACACTTCTCTTTTGGCCAGTGCTACATAAATATTTCCGGGACCGGTAATTTTATCAACAGGTCTGATTGTTTCTGTTCCATAAGCAAGCGCCGCTATCGCCTGCGCTCCCCCGACCTTATAAATCTCTTTCACTCCGGCAATCCTTGCCGCCACTAACACGGCTGGCGGAAGTTTGCCATTTCGGTCAGGCGGAGAAACCATAACAATCCGCTTTACACCTGCCACTTTAGCCGGAATCACATTCATCAGCACCGAAGAAGGGTAGGCAGCCGTTCCGCCCGGTACATAAACGCCGGCAGAATCCAACGGCGTTATTTTTTGTCCGAGAATCGTCCCCGTTTCATCGGTTGACATCCAGGAAGGCCGCAATTGTCTTTCATGAAAAGCGCGAACGTTCTCTGCCGCATCCTCAATAATCGAAACCATGTGCCCACTGATTTCATTAAATGCCTCTTCCATTTCTTCTTCCGTTACGATTAAAGAAGACAACCGGATTCCATCGAATCTCTCTGTATACTCAAGTAAGGCAGAATCGCCTTTTTCTCGAACTACCCTGATGATTTCTTTTACAGCAGCCCGCTGTTGTTCTGTTCCGCTGTCAACCGTTCTTTTAATCGAAATGAGATCCTTGACCTTTAATATTTTCACATCTTCCACCCTTTCAGATGCTTACGGCTGATGGACAATCTGCTCCTCGATTACCGTGCTTAGCCGTTCCACAAGCTCACTGATTCGCTCATCTTTCATCCGATAGCTTACCGGGTTGACGACAAGCCGCGATGTAATATCAACAATCCGTTCATATTCAACAAGACCGTTTTCCTTCAATGTACGTCCAGTTGAAACAATATCAACAATTCGGTCAGAAAGTCCGATTAACGGCGCCAATTCAATTGATCCGTTTAATTTTATTATTTCTACCTGTTCTCCTTGCTCACGAAAATAAGCTGCAGCCACATTCGGATATTTCGTCGCTACTTTAGGAGCGACATCATTCATTTTCGTATTTGGGAGCCCGGCAACCGCAAGATAGCAATGGCTGATTTTTAAGTCGAGCAGTTCGTAAACATCCCGTTCCTCTTCAAGCATAACATCTTTTCCCGCAATCCCAAGATCTGCCACACCGTGCTCCACATAAGTCAGAACATCAATCGGCTTTGCCAGGATAAAGCGCATCCGTTCTTCTTCCACATCAATGATCAGTTTCCGTGAATCTTCAAATTCGGGAGGCAAACGGTAGCCAGCCATTCTCAATAGCTCAACAGCTTCTTCAAAAATCCGGCCTTTCGGCATTGCAACCGTTAAAAACTCACTCATTACGAAGGCCCCCTTCCTAATAAAAAGATCGTATCGGCATACTTATTGGTGCATGCATCCACATTGTTTACCCCGTTTATATCCTGGAGAACAACCCGCATACCGTCCGCACGTTTCGTTTTCGCCATTTCAAAGGCCTCTTTTCGGCGTTCGGCACTGAATAAAATACAAATGACCGGCTCGCTTTTTTCGAGTGTTCCAAGCGCTTCGATCATCCGGTCCAACCTTAGGGCAAACCCGGTTGCTCCGGTTGATTTACCGAATTTTTGCAGCAGAAGGTCGTATCTTCCGCCATTTCCAATCGGAAAGCCAACGTTGCCGGCATACACTTCAAATAAGATTCCAGTGTAATAGCTCATATGGCTGACAAGCGTTAAATCAAATTTTACAGATGCTTCTTCACCATAATCGGAAATCGTTTCCCAGAGCTGCCGCAATTGATGAACGGCTTCAGCACCGCATCCGTTTTCGATAAGCTCGAAACCCCGTTCAATGACTTCTTCGCCGCCCCTGAGCTGCAAAAACTCCAGCAAACGCTGTTTATCGATGGAAGAAAGGCCAAGTGCTTTTACATGCTCCCTGTAACCGACATAATTTTTTTCATATAAAAACTTCATCAATGCATTGGCCCGTTCTTCCGTTCCGAGAATTTGCCGAAAAAATTCCTGCACAAATCCAATATGGCCAACTGAAACTTGAAACTCTGATAGGCCGGCTTCTTTTAATGACGAAATCATTAAGGCGATAACTTCCCCGTCAGCACTTATTGTTCTGTCACCGATACACTCAACACCGATTTGTTCAAATTCTGCCGGACGGCCGCCTTCCCGCTGCTGCGCCCTGTAAACATTCGCAGAATAAGCAAGCCTAAGCGGAATATCGTCTTTTAACAGCTTGGAAGCGGCCACACGTGCTATCGGTGCCGTCATATCAGGCCTGAGCACAAGTGTATGTCCCTGCTGATCCAATAGCTTAAACAGCTGCTGGTCCAATATAGCGGACACGGCTCCCACCGTTTCATAATATTCAAGCGCGGGAGTTTCAATAAACTGATAGCCCCACCGTTTCATTTCTTCTTCAATAGAGGACCGTACATGATCCTTCGTTTCATATAATTCCGGCAGTGTATCTCTCATACCGAGAGGCTTCTCAAACATAAATAACTGGCTCATTCTTTTCACCCTTTTTTTAGTAAACGAGTCCACGATGCATGCGGCTGCTGCTTCAAACAGCTTAAAAGCAATCAATCTGCCCGTTTAAATCAACTTTATTTATATAAAAGTTCTGAATACTTTAGTTCGCTAATATGGTAGCAAAGTGAAGTTATATGTAGTTTATCTCTCATTTTGACTACAGTCAACAGAAAGTTTTCTAAAAAAAGTCTGAAACGCAAAGTTCCAGACCTTTATTTTCCATATATCGGGTCATTTGCCCATCGTTTCTCCAATTCTTCTTTCGTGTAGATCACCCTCATCGGGTTTCCTCCGACAAATGCACCGGGCGGGACATCCTTATGGACAAGCGTGCCTGCCGATACAATCGCTCCGTCGCCTATCGTTACCCCTGGCAAAATAGTAGTATTCGCACCAATCATTACCTCATTGCCGATGTGCACATTCCCAAGACGATATTCTTTAATTAAATATTCATGTGCCAAAATCGTCGTATTATAGCCAATCACCGTATTGCGTCCAACGCTTATTTTCTCGGGAAACATCACATCAAGCATCACCATTAATGCAAAAGAAGTTTCCTCGCCGACCTTCATTTTTAAAAATGTCCGGTACAGCCAGTTTTTTACCCCGAGAAACGGAGTGTATCGCGCAATTTGAATCACAATAAAATTTTTGACTACTTTCCAAAAGGGAACCGTTTTATAGACATGCCGCAATGAATTGGCGCCTTTAACAGGATAACGGATCGTTCTTCTCATGTTTTACACTCCAAGGATGGATAATAAGTCGGACATATTGTCCAACATATAGTCTGGTTCAAATTGTGCTAAATAATCCTTGCCCTTCAGCGACCAAGCAACACCTGCCGTTTTTGTTCCGGCATTTTTTCCTCCCAATATATCGTGATGGTTATCCCCGACCATTAATGCTTCTTCAGGAACCGACCGCAACCGTTCTAAAGCAAGCAAAATCGGCTCCGGATCAGGCTTTGGTTTTTTTACATGTTCAATTGCGACAATACAATCAAAAAATTCATCAAGTTTAGTAAGCTTCACTCCTTTTAGCGCAACATCCAAGCGTTTTGTCGTTACGATGCCGAGCTTAAAGCCGTTTTCTTTTAATATCCGGACAGTTTCGTACACACCATCAAATTCTTTTACAAAAAGGTCATGGTTGGAGATATTGAATTCACGATACGTTTTAGCCATATCTTCTGCCCAATCTTTATTGATTCCTTCAAATGTTTCCTCTAAGGTAGGCCCCATAAACGGGATAACATCAGCCCGCTTATATTTGCCCGGATAATATTTTTCCAATGTATGTAAAAATGAAGAAATAATTAATTCATTTGTATCAATAAGTGTGCCATCTAAATCAAATAATACAGTGTTAATTTTAGTGTTCATATGTTGCTGTTCCCTTTCTTTTTACAAGCTCCGCCCGATTCCAGATAAATCCTACTGCAAGCGTCAACAGGATGGCAATGCCCAGCCTGATCAAGAAGAGAGGCAGTACAGAAATTCCGAGCGGCACAAAAATTAATGTATCCTCAATAACAGCATGACAGGCTACAAGAAAGATGAACGCAAGCGTCACATCCTTTTTGCTGACGCCGTCCTCCTTAACAGCTTGGATCATAACTCCTGCTCCATATGCAAGACCGAACAAAAGTCCTGCTGCCAGAGTGGTTGATGAATTTTCTTTCATACCAAGGATCTTTGTTACAGGCGCCATCCATTTCGAAAATACATGAAGCCATTTTAAATCCTTCAAAAATTGAATTCCGATCATCAGCGGAATGACAATCATAGCCAGCTGTAAAACACCAATGCCCGCTTTCTGAAGGCCTTCCATTATAATGTTTGCCCAGCCGCTTACCTGCTCCTCTTTTGGAGGAATGAATCCGTACTTTGCCAGTTCGGAGCCGCCATGCCAGATGAAGTTAATCACAATAGCAGACACAATCGCAAGACCGAACCTTACGACTGCGATGATCCATAATTTAACCCCGACTTTAAGGGCGACACTTGATTCGATAAGAATGTTATGGGAAAACGAAAGCATAACGGCAATGATAAAAACTTCTTTTACCGTTAATTTAAGAGATAAAATAGCGCCAATAGCGGCATATAAATTTAAAAAATTTCCGATTACGAGTGGAATCGCGGCATCCCCTGACAAACCAAAGAAATTCATAAACGGTGCAATCCGGCCGATGATCCACGGCAAAACAGGTGTATATTTTAGCAATGCAACAATAAGTGTAACCGGAAAAATTATTTTCCCAAGAGACCATGTTGTTTTTAGCCCGACGATACTTCCCCTTTTGAGTGACCCAATCAGCATTTCATTTATTCTCCTTTATCCCACCCATAAAGAAATGGTTCTTTATCCTATCCATTGCTTTTATCTAAATAACGTGCATCCGAATTTCGTTTCATCCTCCTGTAAATCATTAATATAAATGCGCCGATAATTAAAACAATTGAAATAAATTGTGCCATCCTTAAGTTTTCTGTAAGCATTAAACTGTCTGTCCTCATGCCTTCGATAAAAAACCGTCCAATCGAATACCAGATTACATATGTCAAAAACAGTTCGCCTCTCCGTAAGTTTACCCTTCTTAATAAGATCAGTACGAAAAACCCGGTAAGATCCCAAATTGATTCATAAAGGAAAGTCGGATGATAGTATGCTCCGTTTATATACATCTGATTGATAATAAAATCCGGCAAATGCAAACCTTCGAGAAAAGAACGGCTTACCTCTCCCCCGTGTGCTTCTTGATTAATAAAGTTTCCCCAGCGGCCGATCGCCTGGCCAAGAATAATACTGGGTGCTGCAATGTCCGCCAGTTTCCAGAAAGAAATGCCTCTTTTTTTAGAAAAAACAGATGCGGTAATCACTGAACCAATCAAGGCGCCGTGAATGGCAATTCCCCCATTCCAAATCTTAATAATTTCACTAGGGTTCTGTGCATAATAATCCCATTGGAAAATAACATAATAAATGCGTGCGGAAATAATCGCAATCGGAATCGCCCAAATCATTAAATCAGCAAAAGTATCCTTTGGCAGGCCGCGCTTATCCCCTTCTCTCATGGCAACCCAAAGAGCAAGAGCAATCCCAATGCCAATAATCACACCGTACCAGTGAACTTGGATCGGTCCAAGGGTGAAGGCAATCGGGTCGATCGGCTGAATATTCTTTTCCATGATTTCACCTCCAAATCTGAATTTCTGTTACACGTCTTCATGATCACTGTCTTCAATCACATCTGACAAACGATTTGTAAATTGCTCTGCAGCGTTTACTCCCATTCGTTTTAACCGGAAATTCATCGCAGCAACTTCAATGATGACGGCAAGGTTTCGGCCAGGGCGCACAGGAACCGTAATTTTAGTAATTTCTGTATCCATGATTTTCACTTTTTCTTCGTCCAGTCCAAGGCGGTCATACTGCTTGTTTGGATCCCATAATTCAAGATCAATAACAAGAGTAATTCGCTTATGGCTGCGGACTGCACCAGCTCCAAACAATGTCATAACATTAATAATCCCGAGTCCTCGTATTTCCAGCAAATGCTCTATAAGTTCAGGAGCACTTCCGATAAGTATGTCCTGATCCTCCTTGCGGATTTCGACACAATCGTCAGCGACAAGCCGGTGTCCGCGTTTTACAAGCTCAAGGGCCGTTTCACTTTTTCCGACGCCGCTCTTTCCGGTTATCAATACACCGATGCCGTAAACATCTACAAGAACGCCGTGAACGGCAGTAGTAGGAGCGAGTTTCCCTTCCAGATAGTTTGTCAGCCTGCTTGAAAACCGGGTTGTTTTTAATGGAGAGCGAAGAACTGGCACCGCTTCTCGTTCAGAAGCTTCGATAAGCTCCTTCGGAACCTCCAAATTTCGTGTAACAATGATGGCTGGAGTGATATCAGTACATAACTTTTCCATCCTTGTTTTACGGTCATCTTCATCTAATTGCTCAAAAAAAGAAAGCTCTGTTCTTCCCAGCAACTGGATCCTCTCAGCCGGATAATAATCAAAATACCCTGCCATTTCAATTCCAGGGCGAGAAATATCACTTGTTGTAATCGGGCGGTCAATCCCTTCTTCACCGCTGATCAGCTCAAGTGAAAACTTTTCAATAATGTCCCTTGTTCGTACTTTCGGCAATCTTTTTACCTCCTTCACGGCAATCCAATTTTTATTTTAGCATTTTTTACCCTTCAACCAAATTTCATTTGACAAAAACGTGCTCCCAACCCCTAACATGGAAAAACAGTGTCTTTGTGTTTATATACAGTATACAATTGTTAGAATAATTTTTGCGCAAGTTTCATAGATATAATATTTTTTAAATTATGCAATTTCACAAAATGTACGGTAAACTATCTATTGTCAATGATTTACAGGGAGAATAAACAATGAAAAAAACTCTTTTAAAAAATATTGAAATTTACACAGGCGAGGAAGTCATTGATAACGGCTATCTTCTCTTTAAGGATGATAAAATTCTCGACATTGGTTTAATGAAGGATCTGGTTGTCCCGGAAAACACCGAGGAAATCAATCTGGAACCAAGTTTTAAAGCAGCTCCCGGTTTTATCGACCTTCATATTCACGGAGCGGGCGGAGCAGATACGATGGACGCAACCACTGAAGCATTATCAACAATGGCTGGAATCCTCCCGGCTGAAGGATCGACAAGTTTTTTAGCAACAACCATTACACAGGAAATAACGAGCATTGAGGTTGCATTGAAAAACGTGGCAAACTACCGGAAACATCATAATTTGGCCGGAGAAGCAGAAATTCTCGGGATTCATCTTGAAGGGCCGTTTATAAATGCAAAACGAGCCGGTGCTCAGCCCATCAAGCATATACTCGAGCCAGATATTGACCTTTTTAAACATTGGCAAAAGCTTGCTGAGAACGGTATTAAGCTTGTAACAATGGCGCCTGAACAAAAAAACGGCCTGGAATTTGTCCGGTATTTGAACCAATCGGGAGTCATTGCCTCAATCGGACATTCAGATGCGACATACGAAGAAACAATAAAGGCCGTAGAGGCAGGAGCAAAACATGTCACCCATCTATTTAACGGGATGAGAGGATTGCACCATCGGGAACCTGGAATTGCTGGCGCTGCCCTGCTGCTGAAAGAATTGATGGTTGAAATCATTGCAGACGGAATCCATGTCCGTCCGGAAATGATCCAGCTTTCTTTACGATCAAAAGGAATAGACCGAATGATATTAATTACGGATTCAATGAGGGCGAAATGCTTAAAAAACGGAACATATGACCTCGGCGGCCAGGATGTGGCCGTTAAGGATGGAATAGCTCTGTTAGAAAACGGAACCCTTGCAGGAAGCATCTTAAAAATGAAAGATTCGTTTAAAAATATAATGAAGTTCACTGGCATTTCACTAGTAGACGCAATTCAAATGGCAAGCATAAACCCGGCAAAACAAATAAATGTTTATGACCGCAAAGGCAGCCTGGCACCGGGAAAAGACGCCGATATTGTCATTCTTGATGATAACTATGAAGTGTTTATGACTTTCTGCCGCGGAAAAATAGCATATAAAAGAGGAGGGGAGAATCAACAGAATGAATATTTTGAGAGCGGATAATTATGATCAACTGAGCAAAATAGCTGCCAGCAAAATAATTGAAAAGGTTCGGGCCAATCCAAAAGCAACAATTGGACTAGCGACAGGCAGCACTCCTATTGGTGTTTATAAGCTACTAATTGAAGACCACAAGACGAACGGAACGACTTACAAACAAGTTTCAACGGTCAACCTCGATGAATACATCGGCATCTCCCGGGACGATCCGAACAGCTATCATTATTTCATGCGTGAACAATTGTTCAACCACATTGACATTCCTCTTGAACAGACATACATTCCTAACGGGATGGCGGAAGATTTTCTGCTTGAATGCACACGGTTTGAGAGTGTAATTCATGAACTTGGCGGAGTGGACGTTCAGCTTTTAGGAATTGGACAAAATGGGCACATCGGTTTCAACGAACCCGGAACTTCATTTAAAAGCCGCACCCATGTCGTAACGCTTGCTGAAAGTACACGAAAAGCAAATTCGCGATTTTTTCCTTCTCTAGATGACGTACCTACTCATGCGATCACAATGGGAATAGCAACGATTATGGACAGCAAGGAAATTATTTTGCTTGCATCAGGTGCATCAAAAGCAAAAGCCATTGCAAGACTGGTACATGGCGAAGTAGATGAAGATTTTCCGGCATCTGCTCTTAAACTTCATAAAAATGTGACGATCATTGCGGATATTGCTGCTTTACAATTAGTTTAGCCTCAATACTAAGAGAATCATTATTCATGGTTTGTGCCATGTCCATTTTTCCCCTTTTTTCATATGTAACTTATGATGAAAAGAGGTGAAAAAATGAAGATTATGCTTGATGCGGGCCATGGGTACTCTACAGAAGGCAAACGCAGTCCTGACGGCTTACGGGAATACGAATTCAATCGAGCTGTTGCGAATTATGCAAGAGATTTGCTTCAGGATTATGAGAATGTTGCCATTTATTTTGCCCATTCCGACCAAAAAGATGTTCCATTACAGGAGCGGACTGACAAGGCTAACAAGTTGAAAGTAGATTGTTATGCGGCAATTCATGCGAACGCAAACGGAAACAACTGGAATGACGCTGGCGGGATAGAAACGTATGTGCATATTTCCAAACCACTTGAAGCAACAAAACTGGCAAAGAAAATTCAACATAACTTAGTGGTCTCTACGGGCCTGCGAGATCGAGGCGTCAAAACTGCTGATTTTCATGTTTTAAGAGAAACGAACATGACAGCAGTTCTGATTGAATGCGGTTTTATGACAAATCGCCAGGAAGCGAAACTGCTTCGCTCAGATACTTACAGAAAAACATGCGCTAAAGCGATCGTAAAAAGCATAGCTGACCATTTTGACCTAAAGAAGAAACCGATCCATCCTCCCCCAGCCGCTAAAGGATTCTAACCCACTTGTTTACTTTGAAAAGTAAAACATTTTCCCATATTTGTGATGCTGCAATGCTTGGAACCGATCCAGGCATTTTTTCTTGATGGGCATGCAAAAAAAAAATAAAATCTTTGGAGTGATTTTGTTGTTTTTTCACATACTAACCTCGAAATTAATCAAAGGAGGTTTCCGTATGAAAAAAATAACAACATTTTTTACGATCATGATTTTTTCCCTCATGCTGATCAGTGTTAACGCGAATGCCATGCAAGAAGCATCGGGACCGGCATGCGACCTGCAAAAACAAAATACAATGTCTGTTCTTTGGTTCCAAACATCCGGAGAAGCAAAAGCATTATTTCATCAAGGGTACAACATAGGAAAAATGAGACTGGATGCAATTCTAGCCAAAAAGCCGAAGAATCCAGCTGTTGTGCTTGATTTAGATGAAACAGTTTTAGATAACAGCCCATACTTTGCATGGACAGTAAAAAACGGTAATCGTAATCGTGAAAAATGGTATGAATGGATGAATCGTGCCGAGGCAAAGGCACTTCCGGGAGCAGTTGAATTTTTAACGTATGCCAACTCAAGAGGAGTGAAAATATTTTACATATCCAATAGAAGAGAAGCCCAAAAGGAAGCGACGATTAAAAATTTACAACAAATCGGTGCACCACAGGCAAATTCAGAACACGTTCTGTTAAAACAGCCCGGTGAAAAAGGCAAAGAAACACGCCGTCAGCATGTAGCGAGAACACACAATATTGTCTTGCTGTTCGGGGATAACTTAGGAGATTTCAGCGGATTTGATCAATTATCAGCAAAAGAAAGAGTCCAGAACGTTGAAAAACGGAAAGATGAATTTGGCAAAAAACTTATTGTATTCCCGAACCCGATGTACGGTGATTGGGAAAGAGCCATCTATCATAAAAATTTCGGCATATCAAACACTGAAAAAGCAAAATTAAGAGAAGAAAGTTTGCAGCCATTTATGCCTTAACATTTTAAATGTCCCGAAAAAGAGGCTGGCTCTTGCTTATGAGCCAGCCCCCTTTATGCAATTAGATTTTTGTTCTGATTTTATTACTCTTTTGATCGTTCAAGCACTGCTTTTTGGATAATCAGATTCACTACCGCCATAATTACTGACATAAGCAGCGCCATTCCAAAACCCTTTATTTCAAAAGCCGATCCCATCATCGCATCTGTCAGCAACAGCGTTATCGCATTAATGACAAATAAAAATAAACCGAGAGTCAATATGGTAACCGGCAGTGTCAAAATTATAAGAATCGGCCGCACAAGCACATTTAAAATAGACAAAAGAAAACTCGCCCCTAGTGCTGCGCCAAATCCCGATAAGTAAATGGAATCCTCAAAATACCCTGCTAAAGCGACAAAAAGAACAGCATTGATAACAATTCCAACAAGCCATCTCATCGTAAAAACCCTTTGCTCTGAAATATTAATTTTCGGTCTGTCCACGAATGTATAAGATTCATTTGCAAGTCCTCCCAGCAAATGCTATGATTCTCTTTTTTTAATGTGTATCGATCCGGTTTTTGAATCAGCGAACACTTTAACCACTTTTTTCTCGTCATGTAAAGGTTTAAAACGGAGCATTTTTTGAATCATTTCCGATTTTTCTTCTACAATTTGAATGCCTTCGAGCTCAACAGAAAAACCGCCGAGATTTGTCTTTAAATCGCCTTCAGCAGAAACAGATTCAGGAAGGAAAATTTCGATGCTTCCGGTTGTCGCTTTCGCAACAATCGACTCTGCCCGGTTTTTTAATGTACAATGTACATTGCCATTAAAAGTTTGAACATCTGCTCTTGCAACATCTCCATCCAATTCAATGGCTCCGTTAATGGATTCAAGTTCAAGGTCATCTGCCGTGCAGTTTGATAAATGAATATGGCCATTGGCGGTTTCAACTTCGGTTTTGCCGGAAATAATGGAATCGAGATTAATTTTTCCGTTTGCAGCCTTAACTTTTAAGTTATTTGCTTTTATGTTTTTCCCTTCAATCGGGCCATTAAACATTCGGACTCTTACATATTCATAAAATTCCTGAGGCACATAAATTTTTGCATCAACTTTCATCCATTTTTGCTGAGTGCCGAACCGCATTTTTTCCCCTTCAATCCCAAACACAACATCCTTTAAAAAGGATTGCCGCGCTTCTTCCTGAGAATGAACCCGATAGACTTTCGCATTGCATTCAACCCGGACATCACGCTGATCCCATGGCACGAGTTTGACGGACCCATTTGCCACGTCTACATCTATTTCTTTTACGTTTGCATCTCCGTGTTGAAAAATATGCGAAACTTCAATTGACTGGCCAAAATTAAGATCTAAATCAAATTCTTTCATTTTTTTTAAGGCAGAATCAACAAAGTCAAAAATTTTATCTTTGACAGATTGAAATTTGTAGTGAACATTATCTTCCTTTTTTGCTTCTTCAAAGTTTACCGCAGTAGACAAATCATGGATGATTTCCTCTTGCTTCTGCTCCATTGTTTTGCTGCTTTTTTCAAGCTCTTCCAGTAAGGTTAACGCTTCATCGACGGTTAGTTTTCCCTCTTTCACCATGTTTAAGATTCGTTTGCGCTCCTCCAACATTATTTTCCCTCCAAAGCGTATTATTAAATTAGCTCTTGTATCCAACGAAATTCAAATCCAAAAAAAAACATCTCCTTTGTATGTATTTACGCAATGTGTTTTCGAAAGTTTCATATTATTTCTGACCCAGTTTTAAATTAAAAAGCAGCTGCAAATCAAGCAGCTGCTTTTCCTTCTATCAATTTGTAACTTTTTCCTTTTCCTCAATCAGCTTTTTCATCCGCAGCCTGTCGCGCTCAAGTATTGGCTTCAAATATTTTCCCGTATAAGAACCGGGAACCTCTGCCACCTCTTCCGGAGTTCCTTGCGCAATGATCGTGCCGCCGCGGTCTCCGCCTTCCGGGCCGAGGTCGATAATATAATCGGCGGCTTTAATCACATCAAGATTATGCTCAATCACCAATACCGTATCCCCATTTTCAACAAGCCGCTGCAGGACCACAAGAAGGCGGGAAATATCGTCTACATGAAGCCCTGTTGTCGGCTCATCCAAAATATAGAAGGAACGCCCGGTCGAACGGCGATGCAGTTCGGAAGCAAGTTTCACGCGCTGGGCTTCTCCCCCTGAAAGCGTTGTTGCCGGCTGTCCCAGTTTTATATAGCCAAGTCCGACATCCACAATCGTTTGCAGTTTTCGTTTAATTTTAGGGATATTCTCGAAAAATTCGAGTGCATCATCAACGGTCATATCAAGGATTTCGGAAATATTTTTGCCTTTGTATTTCACCTCAAGCGTTTCCCGGTTGTAGCGTTTTCCATGGCAAACTTCACACGGAACGTATACATCAGGGAGAAAATGCATTTCAATTTTAATAATCCCGTCTCCACGGCATGCTTCACAGCGGCCGCCTTTTACGTTAAAGCTGAAACGGCCTTTTTTATAACCGCGCACCTTCGCTTCATTAGTAGCCGCAAAAACATCGCGAATATCATCAAAAACTCCGGTATAGGTCGCCGGATTGGACCGAGGCGTCCGGCCAATCGGAGACTGGTCAATATCAATAACTTTATCGAGATGCTCAATCCCTTTAATTTCTTTATACTCGCCTGGTCTGCTTTTTGCGTTGTGAAGCTTCTGGGCAAGTGCTTTGTGAAGAATTTCATTTATTAATGTACTTTTTCCTGAACCGGACACCCCTGTAACTGCAATAAACGTTCCCAACGGAAACTTGACATCTACATTTTTAAGATTATTCTCTTTCGCTCCTTTAATTTCCACATAGCGGCCGTCAGGTTTTCTGCGTTCAATCGGAAGCGGTATAAATTTTTTCCCGGAAAGATACTGGCCTGTCAGAGAATTAGGGTCATTCATAACTTCCTCCGGAGTTCCTGCAGAAACAATTTGACCGCCATGAACTCCTGCACCCGGACCAACGTCAATTAAATAATCTGCAGCGAGCATCGTATCCTCGTCATGTTCGACAACAATCAGCGTATTTCCGATATCGCGCATATTTTTCAGTGTATCAATCAGCCTGTCATTATCACGCTGATGAAGGCCGATGGACGGTTCATCTAAAATATAAAGAACGCCTGTCAGCCGGGACCCGATTTGTGTAGCCAGACGGATGCGCTGCGCCTCTCCTCCCGATAGAGTACCAGCTGCACGGCTGAGTGTTAAATAATCTAATCCTACATTTATTAAGAAACCGAGTCTTTCTTTAATTTCTCTTAAAATGAGATTGGCGATCTTAAACTCTTTTTCTGTTAAGTCAAGATTTGAAAAGAACTTGTGGGCTTCTTCAATCGAAAGTTCGGTTATCTGCCCGATATGCCTTCCAGAAACCAAGACGGCTAGGCTTTCTTTTTTCAGGCGATGCCCTTTGCAAGTCGGACACGGCTGATGAGCCATATATTTCTCCATCTGTTCACGAATATAATCCGAACTTGTTTCTTTAAAGCGCCGTTCCACGTTGCGAAGAACACCTTCAAATTCAATATAGTTTTCTCTCACCTGGCCAAAATCGTTTTCATAACGGAAATAAATCCGTTCACCTTTTGAGCCGTATAAAATTTTATCAAGCAAATGCTCCGGCAAATCTTTAACCGGTACATCCATATCAATTCCATAATGGCTGCATACCGCTTCGAGCAGCTGCGGATAATAGTTTGAGCTATTCGGCTCCCACGGGGCAATCGCATGTTCTCTTAAAGTAAGATCCTTATTTGGTATAACAAGGTCGACATCGACTTCAAGCTTTGAGCCGAGGCCGTCGCAGTCAGGGCAGGCGCCGAAAGGACTGTTAAAAGAAAACATCCGCGGCTCAAGCTCTTGAATCGAAAAACCGCAATAAGGGCATGCATGATGCTCACTGAAAAGCAGCTCCTCTTCACCGATCACATCAATGATCACTTTTCCTTCGCCAAGACGCAATGCTGTTTCTAATGAATCTGACAGACGGGCAGAAATTCCTTCTTTAACAATGATCCGGTCGATGACGACTTCTATTGAGTGCTTTTTATTTTTCTCAAGTTCAATTTCATCGCCTAAATCATGCATTTCGCCGTCAATTCGGACACGGACGTACCCTTGTTTTTTAATTTCTTCGAGCGTTTTTGAATGGGTTCCTTTCCGTCCTGATACAACAGGGGCAAGTATTTGCAGCCTGGTTCTTTCCGGGTATTCCAAAATGCGGTCCACCATCTGTTCAATCGTTTGTGAGGAAATCTCAATTCCGTGCACAGGGCACGTTGGCCGTCCGACTCTTGCAAATAAAAGCCTTAAATAATCATATATCTCCGTTACTGTCCCAACTGTTGACCGAGGGTTTCTGCTTGTTGTTTTTTGGTCAATGGAAATGGCAGGAGACAACCCTTCGATCGAATCGACATCAGGCTTATCCATTTGCCCGAGGAACTGGCGGGCATAGGCGGAAAGAGATTCCACATATCTTCGCTGCCCTTCTGCATAAATCGTATCAAAGGCGAGCGACGACTTTCCCGAACCTGAAAGCCCCGTTACCACAACAAGCTTATCTCTCGGAATGGTGACATCTATATTTTTCAAATTGTGAACTCTGGCACCTTTTACAATGAGTTTATCCATCGCCATGTATTCGTCATCCTTCCGCTTTTAACTCAAGTATTAAATCACGAAGCTCGGCGGCCCGTTCGAAGTTTAATGCTTTCGCCGCCTCCTTCATTTCTTTTTCCATTTCGGCAATGAGCTTTTCCCGTTCTTTTTTCGTCAATTTGCTTAGATTTTCAGCCGGTTTATATTCTTCCTGCTCTTCAGCCGCATAAGTAGCGCGGATCACATCGCGAATCTCCTTCTGGATTGTTTGCGGTGTAATTCCGTGTTTTTTGTTGTATTCTTCCTGAATCGAACGGCGGCGCTTCGTTTCATTAATCGCAATTTCCATTGACTGGGTAATCCGGTCAGCATACATAATGACATGGCCGTTTGCATTCCGGGCTGCCCGGCCAATCGTCTGAATAAGAGACCGCTCCGAACGAAGAAAGCCTTCTTTATCAGCATCAAGAATCGCAACAAGAGAAACTTCCGGAATATCGAGCCCTTCTCTTAGCAAGTTGATCCCGACAAGAACATCAAATTTTCCAAGGCGAAGGTCCCTGATGATTTCGATCCGTTCAAGCGTTTTTATCTCAGAATGCAAATACCGAACCTTAATTCCGATATCTTTCAAGTAATCGGTTAAGTCTTCCGCCATTTTTTTCGTCAGTGTCGTGACAAGAACGCGTTCATTTCGCTTAATCCGATCTTGAATTTCACCAATTAAGTCATCAATCTGCCCTTCAATCGGACGGACATCAATGGTTGGATCTAACAGGCCGGTCGGCCGGATAATCTGCTCAACCATTTCAGGACAATGCTCCAGCTCATAAGGCCCTGGAGTTGCCGACACATAGATAATTTGATTAATGTGCTTTTCAAATTCTTCAAATGTCAGCGGACGGTTATCCAATGCTGATGGGAGCCGGAAACCGTGCTCAACAAGAACCTGCTTCCGGGCCCGGTCGCCATTATACATTCCGCGGATTTGCGGCAAGGTGACATGCGATTCATCAACCACAATGAGAAAGTCGTCCGGAAAATAATCAAGCAATGTATACGGTGTTGATCCAGGGGCCCTTAATGTTAGATGCCTCGAGTAATTTTCAATTCCTGAACAAAAGCCCATTTCCCGCATCATTTCAAGGTCATAGCGGGTCCGCTGCTCAAGGCGCTGCGCCTCAAGAAGTTTGTCTTCTGCACGAAGTTTCTTAAGCTGTTCTTCCAATTCTTTTTCAATATTTTCAATTGCGATTCGCATTTTTTCTTCCCGCGTGACGAAGTGGGAAGCCGGGAAGATCGCAGCATGTTCACGCTCTCCTAATATTTCTCCTGTTAACGCATCCACTTCACGGATCCGGTCAATTTCATCGCCAAAAAACTCAACTCGGATACAGTGTTGATCCCTTGAGGCAGGAAAAATCTCCACAACATCCCCGCGCACGCGGAATGTCCCCCGTTTGAAATCAATATCATTCCGTTCATATTGGATATCAACGAGACGGTGAAGCAGTTGGTTTCGTTCAATTTCCATGCCGACACGCAATGATACGACAAGATCACGATATTCTTCTGGAGAACCGAGGCCGTATATGCAGGAAACACTGGCAACAATGATCACATCTCGTCTTTCAAACAGAGCAGATGTCGCCGAGTGGCGCAGCTTATCTATTTCATCATTGATGCTTGCATCTTTTTCAATAAAAGTATCTGTTTGCGGGACATACGCTTCAGGCTGATAATAGTCGTAGTAGCTGACAAAATATTCGACCGCATTATTAGGAAAAAATTCTTTAAACTCGCTGTAAAGCTGTCCGGCAAGCGTTTTGTTGTGGGCGATTACCAGGGTTGGTTTATTCACTTCTTTAATCACATTCGAAATCGTAAATGTTTTTCCTGTCCCTGTTGCCCCTAAAAGTGTTTGATGCTTCTTTCCTGTCTTAATGCCTTCCACAAGTTTTCTTATCGCTTCAGGCTGATCCCCTTGGGGCGAATATTTCGAGACTAATTCAAATTGCTCGTTCACAAAAAAATCCTCCTGTTCCACAATGATATGGACCGAAGATAAGAATCGTTATACTAGTGATTCGAGCCGATTCACTTGATCCGTCTTCAAAAACTCATATCACCATTCTACCACAAAGCTCTCAAAACAAACCAATAATACGCGAACGGATATTCGTTTTTTTCTACAGAATAAAAAAATCCATCTGTTGAAAATTGTCTCTTTTTGTTTTCAATTGTTTGAACAAATGTCAAAATAGCCTGATATTTTCTCGTTTTTTCTTTAAGCAATGCAAAAAACCTGTCGAAGAAAAAGCAGACAGGTTTTACGAAAGTTATTTCGATTTTGATGTTCAATTTATTAAGCGCTCTTCCGGGTTCTGGCCATCATTTTTTTTGCATACCAAAAACCGAGTGTTAACGAAAACGCATCAACAACAATCAGCCCCAGTGAATTTGTGTACCCTTTATAGACCGAGGCGGCAATCAAAGCGACTGTAAGAATAAGACCGGTTACAGGATGATACGTTACCCTTGTAAAAAGCAAAACCAACACGAACGGAAAAAATAATGCCGATAAATATTTAACCATAAGGCCACCTTCTTCACTCTATTTGAAAAATAAAGATTTTTCTAACAAATTTCATTTCCCTCGCTTATCATTAGAATATATCTTCTTTCCTGCGTATACAAGCTTTTTACAACGTTTCCGGCGCATATTATTTTATAAATCATAAAAGAAAGAGGCCGTCTCAAAAACCTGAGGGTCAGACCCTTTAGAGACAGCCTCTTCTAAAATGATTATTCTTCTATTTGCCTGTTTTTCTTTCTTCTTAACTTGCTTATGCTTTCATAAACGATTGGAACAATTAACAGAGTAAGAAGGGTTGAACTTGTTAATCCGCCAATAACAGTCACGCCAAGTGCTTTGGAAATCAGTCCGCTTCCCTCCATGCCAAATGCAAGCGGCAATAACGCTCCAACCGTGGCAATCGCAGTCATTAAAATCGGACGCAAACGGGTTGAACCAGCCTCAAGCAATGCTTCCCTTGTGCTGAGTCCTTCGTTTTCTTTTCGAATCACCCGGTCAATCAATACAATTGCATTCGTTACCACAATTCCGATTAGCATTAAGGCGCCGATCATAGCCGACACACTGATTGTCTCACCGGAAATTAACAAGGCAACGAGTGCGCCGATAATTGTAAACGGCAATGAGAACAGGATCGTAAATGGTGCAAGAGCGCCTCCAAAAGTTACGACGAGGATAAAATAAACGATGGCAATTGCTGCGAGCATCGCCAAACCTAATTGAGTAAAGGTTTGCTGAATATCTTTCGTAACCCCTCCCGTCGAAATTTCTACATTTGACGGCAGATGGATCTTATCCACTTCTTTTTGAAACTTCGCAGACGCTTTGGAAACATCTTTTGTCGTCAGTTCGGCGCTGACTTCTGCATAAATCCGGCCATCACGGCGCGTAACGGTGTCAGATGTTTTTCCTTTCTTGATTTTAACCAATTCGCTTACCGGAACTTTGATGCCAAGCGGTGATTGGATCGTTTTTTTAGTCATATCCTTGACACTTTCATAGCTTTCTTGTTTATCTTGAACATAAACATTCAGCTCTTCCCCGTCTTTCTCAATTGTGGTCAAAACAGGGCGCTCCCTTGTTTGAGAAAGTTCCATGCCAATTTGCGCAGCCGTTAATCCGAGCCGGCTCAGTTTTTTCTGATTAGGAACGAGTGTAAATTCATCATATGTTTCAGAAATGCTCGAATCAATTTTTGTAAAGCTTTTGTCCTTTTTCATGATGGCTTGAATTTCTTTTACAACCGGTTCGATATCTTCCCGCTTTTCACCATATACATAATAGACAATTTCGTTGCTGCCGGCACTGGATGAATAGTTTTGGGAAGCCCATTCACCTTCTGCTGTTTTTCTCTGAAGGTCCTTAATAACCTTTTCCTTTTCCTTTTCAAAGTTAGGCGTATCTTTGTCATATTTAATAAACAGGATCGCGCTGTTTGTATCTCCAGGATTCATTGGGTTTTCGCTTCCTAGAGACAATTGAACCGTTTCAACGTTGTCTCTCTTCAAGAAATATTTCTCTGCATCTGACGCATATTTTTTCACTTGATCCAACGTTTCCCCAGGGGCAGGTTTATACGTAGCAACCATCATCTTCTCTTGGTCGGACGGGAGGAAGCTGACCCCGATAACAGGAACAAGGAATAAGCTTCCGGCAAAGAGGAACAATGCCAATAAGCTTGTTATTATCTTATGGTTTAATGACCAGTTTAAAACTTTCTTATAGGCCCGAGCCAATCTTCCGGGTTTTTCCCCATCATGATGGACTCCTTCTTTTAACCCCTTTTTAAATAAAGAATGCGCCATCATCGGTACAATTGTAATCGCAACAAGTAAAGAAGCGAGCAGCGAAAAGACGATTGTTAAGGCAAACGGCAAGAACAGCTCGCCAACCATTCCCTTTACAAGTGCAAGAGGAAGAAACACGGCGATCGTAACGATCGTTGATGACATGATCGGAATAAACATTTCTTTAGTCGCTTCGCGGATCAAATTCATCCCTTTCAGCTTTTCGCCTTTCAGCGACATTCTCCGGTATATGTTTTCGATAACAACGATCGAGTCATCGATAACCCGGCCGATCGCAACAGTCATCGCGCCTAAAGTCATCATATTCAGTGTAATATCCATCTGATTCAGAACTAAAATTGCAATCAATAGCGACATCGGGATCGAAATGACCGCGATCAATGTCGTTTTGATATTTCTCAAGAATAATAGAATAATCACGACTGCAAACACTGCTCCAAACAGTGCCTTGCTTAACATCGTATTTACAGAATCTTCAATCGGTTTTGCCTGGTCAAAAGTTGTGACTGCTTCCAAGCCATCAATTTTATTTTCAAATTTTTTCAACTCTTTTTTTACATCATTCGCAACTTTAACAGTGTTGGCATCAGCAGCTTTGACAATTTGAAGGCCAATCGATTCTTTTCCATTTGTTCTGGAAATCGATTCTGCTTTGCTGACAAGTTTAATATCCGCAATGTCTCCAAGTTTTACAGTCGGAAGCCCTGCACTTTGCTGCGACCGTCCTTGGATGCTTCCTTGAGAAATTCCGCCCCGGGCTCCAGCTGCATTGCCTTGAGGCGCCATTCCGGAACCGCCCTCTAGACCTGCTGCCGGGCTGCCGCTTTGAGGCGACGCTCCGAAACCGCCCTGTGGACCTCGCGCCGGATTGCCTTGATTGGCTGTTTGTGGGTTATTCTGGCTTCCAGTTGAAGGGATCACCGGAATTTCCAAAGCTTTTAACTGTTCGATTGTCTTAAGGTTGCCATCTACAACAACCGATTGCTCTTTATCTTTAAATGTATAAAGGCCTAAAGGATACGTTATATCTTCGCCTTTTATAAAATTTTTCACTGTTTCTTCGCTTAAGCCGTATTGAGCCAGTTTCTTATCGTTAAAAACAACTTGGACCTCATCGGTCTGCTGTCCGGAAATTTGCACGGATGATACACCGTCAATCCCTTTCAATGCAGGCACGATATCTTTTTCAACTGTTTTTGTAAGCTTTGCAAGTGATTCTTTTTCATTTGAAATGCTAAGAGATAAAATCGGGAAGGCATTAATGCTGACCTTTGAAATTTTCGGTTTATTCACACCATCCGGAAATTGTATCGAAGATAAAGCATCTTCTAACTCAACTTTTGCCTCATCCATATCCTTTCCATAATCATATTCGATTTGGACAGCTGATGCATTTTGAAATGAAGTCGAACTGACTACATTCACTCCGTTAAGATTCTGGACCGCTTTTTCGATCGGTTCAGAAACCTTATCTGCTACCTCTTCAGGGGTAGCTCCGGGATAAACAGTTGTGACGCTGATAACCGGAGTATTAATATCCGGAATCATTTCAAGCTTCATGTTCAAACCGGAATATAAGCCAGCGACCGTTACAATAATGGTAAGCAGCCAGACCGCGAACTTATTTTTGAGGGTAAAATTAATAATTCTATCCATTGCTTCCTCCAGCTCCTGCAGCTTAGAAATTTTCACTTGACCGACTGGTCATGATAACAAATAATATAAATGACCAGTCGGTCAACCGTCAATATAGACGTTAAAAATTTAACAATAAATTAAGGGTTTATCTTCCATGACCAATCGGTCATAATGAAAGTAATAGATTTGGACGGGAGCAAGGAAAATGAAAGAAAAAGAAAAATTGATTATAGATGCGGCGATTAAACTGTTCGCTAATAAAGGATTTGTCGCCACTTCAATTCAGGAAATAGCCAATGAGGCAGGAATTTCAAAGGGAGCTTTTTATATATATTTCAAATCAAAAGAATCACTGCTTATTGAGATTTTTAAATATTACTATGAAACAATCAAAGCGCGAATGGATGAAATAAAAACATTAAACTTGCCTCCAAGAGACATGTTTGTTGAACACATCGTCTGCCTGTATACGGAGATTAACAAACATAGAGACTTTATCATTATGCAGACAAGAGAACAAGCCATTCCCTTTAACGAATCCATTGCAGAGTTTATCAACAGGATGCACATAGAAACGTATCAATTTTACAAAAAATCATTGACTGCAATATACGGGAAAGACATTGTACCCTATCTTGGCGATCTTTCGATTATCTTGCAAGGAATCTTTCACTCGTATTTACAGCTGATTATTTTTCAAAACAACCCGATAGACTTTTATAACCTGGCTCGATTTATACTTCGAAGAGCCGATGATTTAGCAAATGGATTGATGAAATCTGAAGAAAAATCAATCGTGCCTCCCCATTTGCTTAATCAGGCATTGTTTGACATCCAATGTTTCCCAAAAAAAATAAACAAAAAAAATCTTCTTCTTTTGATCAAAAAATTAAAAGCTGATTTGGAAACATCAAGCGACCTGTTTGTTACGCTCGATGTACTTGAAGCTGAAATCAACTGCGAAACACCAAGAATCCCGGTTATCCAAGGAATGCTCGCTAATTTAAAGGATGTCCAAGAAACAAAAGAATTGAAGCTGCAAATTGAAAATTTCTTTGAACTTAGAGAGAGATCGAAAAACTAATTCTTTTCTTTTTCAAAGCGGCTCTGTTTCATGAAAAAACAGTTTGTTCTTTAAGCTATGGAAACAAATTCTCCTTACTGAGGTTACAGCCTTCAAGCTCGCTCTTTAAGGTTAGGAAGTACACTCAGATCCAATATTAAAGTTTCCAACTTTGTCCAATGACATAACAAGAAAACCGACACATAAAATTAAGTATATGTGTTTTTAAAGGAGGCGGGATATGAGAAATCCAGAAACAACTCCTATTTTTCCTGGCACGGAAGCAAATCAGATGCTGCTCCCTCCGGAAAAATTTGCTTCTCCACAGGAATCTTTAACAGAAAATCTTTTTATTGAGCGTTCCTTAACGGAAAATAAGTTTTGGTTAAGGATCATGAAAGAACATGCATTATTTTTAGGTGAAGGTTTTAACAAAAATGACAAACACCTTATACAGCAAACCGACCGATTTTATCATTATTTTGAACAACAGGAAAAAAGGGCCCATCAAACACCCAATAATGTGACGCAGGTTAGGAAATTAAATGAAGACACGATTCAATTAGTATACGGATTTCGTAATTTCAAACGAAACCTTCTCATTTTGATTATCAATTGTAAGGTAAGCGGTTTTAACTTCCCGCTCCTTGTCGATCATATTGCAAGGGAAGCAGAATATTTTATCAGAACATTAAAGAAGTTTAACAATGGGATTTTAGACCCGATTCAAGACGCCATCATTAGTGAGAATGTCTTTTGGCTCCGCATTATGATGGAGCACTCAAGATTCATAGCGTCTTTGCTTGATCAGTCAGAACGCAACCTCGTTCATACAGCCCAAAAATTTGCAGATGATTTTGAAGTGCTTCTCAATCAGGCCCGAGACGTTGAGTCAATGTTATACAAGAAAAGCCCAACATACCCTATCATCGGAAAACTAAATCAAGATAGTGAAAACGCAACGGCTGAATTGCGAACCTTTAAAAAGGCAGGTTTAGATCTAATAAAAAGCTGCCAAATTCGAAGCGTCATTAACCCATTATTAGCGGACCATGTAGTACGTGAAGCGGATCATTTCTTATATATGATTAATGTTCTGGAAGAACGATTAAAAAAGAAACAAGCAACCGAGCAGTTACAGTAAAAAGCGAGATCAGAATCCCGCTTTTTTTCTTTGTCATTGCCCGCACGCATTGGTGAATTAGGATTATTAAGAATTTATAAACATAAAAAAACGGCTACTACTCATGTTAACGAGGATAGTGTCCGTTTTCTAAATTAATTTTATTTTTCTCTCCATTGTGATGGTTCCATTTCGTTCCTATCTAACTGTCGTTTTAATCTCATTGTAAATATCAATCCGTTTTTTTGAACGTAATATGATCCACTGAGCAATTAAAATGTTCAGGACCCAAGAAAAAATAATGGTAAGACCGTACAAAAACCCACGTTCATGTGAAATCATTAATGCAAACATACCCCAGATACGAAATGTTACAAAGGTGAAAGTAACTGCGTAACTGCGCAGCATCCACTCATTATGACTTTGAATTTCTTTTTTCCTAATTTTTAAAAATCCTATTAATGTCGTTATAATCCATGCAATATCTAATGTGTAAAAACCAATAACACTAACTATTCCTCCTGTTCCGTAAAAAGATAAATATAATCCAACCATTGATGCAATGAAGATGGAAAATACATATATTTTCCCGATATTTCTATGCAATTCTTTCTTTTTTTGATGCAATTTCTTACTGAATTGAAACGGTCCCAATATAAGAGCAAATATCCCAAAGAAAATATGAATGTACAGGATATAAATCCAAGGATGATACTGAAACCCTTTTACTATTTCTTGTTTTTCTTTTATATAAGGTGAAGTCTGGGGGCCAAAAATAAAGTATTGCACAATTGCATAAATGACAAAAACAATTATGAATAGACTTAACAAACCTATACCTATTTTACTTCCTATTGATTTCTTCATTAATTCTCTCCCATTGTTAATAATCCATTATATGCCTTTATCATGGGATTCCCTTAAATAAATGATAAAATCAGTTGAAATTCCTTTCTCACCGAGTTGCCTTAACATAGAGGTTATATTTCCTCTATGATAGGTGCCATGATTCACTATATGAATGAAAATATCCCATAATTGGCTGCAAAACATTTGTCCTTTAGTGTTTTGATAGTATATTAGTTTATTATCCTCTGTATTACTAGCAGCAAGATATTGACTGTGTACTTCGGAAAATGCTTCTCTTGCTTGAGGAATATTTTGAAATGTTATTTCTGGGAATGCACTTAAATTATTCCCTTGAATTCTTTGAATCCACATACTTTCCACTGCGTATAAATGTTCTAGTGTTTTTAATATGCTTGGAAATACATTCGGAATCTCTTTGCTTAGTATTCCTTCAGGGAGAGTGCCCAAATGATCTAAAACCTTATTTGTTGCCCAAAAATGATAGTTAAGAAAATTTTTATTCATTTTTACCTCCAAGATAGATTCATTTATTTTATTAAAATTTTTTAACATCGCTTGGTCTACAGTAAAAATAAATTTCCAAATATTTTGAATTCAAATAATAACTTCCCCCAATTTATTTGCTTTGAATGATGACGCCTTGATAGTCCTTCAACTTTTTCCCCTGTAAAAAATCTATTACCATTTCATTAAATAATTCCTTTCTCATCGTACTCAGCGGATCAAATGCTCCTTTAAATAACGCCAAAGTAGCATTTTCATGCATATTGTCAAAGATAATGGCTGATGCTTTTCCTTCATAAATGCCTGTTACGACTTTTCCCTCTCCTCCCATGATTAACGTTGGAGACTTAATTTTATTTAACAAGTGTGTATGGTATGGAAAGGGAGCTTTCTTCATGGCCAGCATCATTTTTTTATCAATCGAAATCGTTTTTCTTATGATTTCTTGAGTATACGTATCTTCTTTATAGACCTTTAACATTAAAGACAAAATGACGTTATAAGGCAGTAAAGAGAAAATAAAATTGGAAAGATTTAATACCCATTTAGAAGCAGGTGATGGAAATTCACTATAACTGTTGGAGATTACCAATCTATTTACATAGGCAGGGTGATGAATCGCTAACAAGGTCCCAATTTGTGCACCCTGTGAAACTCCCACAACATGCACATTTTTCTCTCCAATGGCGTCAAGAAATTCCTTCATATCTTCAGCTAAAAGAAAATGGTCATATTTCCCGCCTGGAAAGTCTTTTGAGCTTTCCCCGTGTCCCCTCAAGTCCACCATTATCATTTTAAATTTGGGTGAGAAATCCTCAAATTGAGGTTCCCACATTCTCCAAGATACTCCGCTTCCATGAATAAAAAGGACGGGAGGGCCATCTCCCATAATTTCGTAATTGATTGTGGCTCCATTTGCATTTACTTTTGGCATACAATAACCCTTCCTTTACTTAAACATCATTCAGAAGAAACCTCTCACTTCAAGGGAGTGAAGGGCGCAACCCAACAGTAAGAGGGAGATGAAATTCTGTTAGGGAATTGTTGGAACTAGGGAAATAGCTAGTTATATTGGCACTCGTTGGGGTGTACAAGCCTAGAACTTGTTGCTTAGTTAATTCTCTTGAAAAAATCTCCATAGTTCAATCCTCCCGATTATTAGTATAATATTCAATTCCATTATCCCCCTTTCCTGCTAAATACAGTGGCTATGACAAATTTTTCTGAATAGCAAAACCCCTTGTGCTCAAGGAGTTTCAATTTATCGCCATTTATCGTTTGTGCAGGATTTTATACCTCGTTGATCTATTAACGCTTTTCGGCTTCTGAAGAAGCCTGGTGACTGCATAAAAAAAGAGGGGAAGCAAAAACTTCCCTCATACTGATTTTTTAATTCGATTCATTATTTTCTAAGATGATAAGGGATAGTAGAAACTACAATATCTTTTCTCCATAAGAGCGTGGCACGTAAGAAAAATGCTGTTTGATTATGAAGAAATATATGCCACCATTTTTTTACAAAAAATTGAGGAATGAGAACAGTAATATACTTTCCTCTTTCACTTTCCTCAAGTGTATCAATATATTGAAGAAGCGGCATTAGCAAGCTTCGATAAGGTGAATGAACAGTGACAAGGGGAATATCAAACCCTAATTCTTTCCACTTTTTCTCTGCCCGTTCTTTTTGCTTCTCATCAAAATACACAGTAAGTGCCACTACATCATTCGATATACTTTTTGCATAGCCGATAGAGTTAATAGCTACCCGGCTTACGCTGGAGATAGGAATAATAACTTTAGAAGGAGAAACCTTCACCATCTGTTTAGGATCTTGTCCTTGAAGACTAAGTTGACTTGCCAAGTCAGAGTAATGACGATGAATTTTATGAAATAATAACACCATACAAGGAATAGCCACTACTACCATCCAGGCGCCGCTTTGAAATTTCGCCACAGCTGTTATGATCGTAACAATTCCAGTAATAATCATTCCTATTCCTACAACAATGATTCTGGACCAAACCTTCTGTTGCGACTTTCTTTCGAAAAAATACTTGATCAGTCCATATTGTGCAATGGTAAAAGACAAGAATACACCAACTGCATAAAGTGGTACGAGTGCATGCGTTTCTCCTTGGAAGATGATGATTAAAATGATCGCCAATACACTCAAAAAGATAATACCGTTGGAGAATACTAATCGGTCTCCTCGTTTTGTTAGATTTCTTGGGAGGAAGCCATCTTGTGCAATAATAGAAACAAGCTGCGGAAAACCAGCAAAAGCGGTATTGGCAGCCAGAAATAAAATGAGCATTGTAAAGATTTGAATAAAATAGTAAAAAAATCCATGTCCAAAAACATGGTTTGCGATTTGGGAGACGACAGTTACATTTTCTTTTGGTACAACACCAAAGCCATTGGCCAAAAATGTAATCCCTAAAAACATGGTCCCTAACAGAAATGACATCCAAAACATAGTAATAACGGCGTTTTTAGAGCTAGGCTCACGAAAAGCAGGAACCCCGTTGCTAATGGCCTCTACACCTGTTAAGGCAGAACAACCAGAAGCAAAAGCCCGTAATAGTAAAAATGTTGTTCCAAACGAAGAGAATAAGGAAAAGTGCTCTGCATGATGTGGTACAGCCAAATGGTGCCAATTTCCAGCTTGCAGTTTCCAAATTCCAAATCCTATCATGATAATGATTGATGCAACAAAGATATAAGTAGGAAATGCAAAAATATTAGCAGACTCTCGGATGCCTCTCAAGTTAATGATCATTAATATAATGACGAATATCACTGCCAACTCTACACGATAGGGCAGCAAGGCAGGAAAAGCAGACAATAAGGCGGCAACTCCAGAACAGATGCTTACCGCAACAGTTAATACATAGTCAATCATTAAAGCCGCACCAGCTGTCAGACTTGTGTTTCGTCCAATATGCTCACGGGCTACAATATAAGCTCCTCCTCCTGATGGGAAGCTGTGAATGATTTGGCGATATGAAAGCGTAACAATCAGAAGCAACAACATGATGGCAAATGCAATAGGAATAGAGTACATTAAAGCTTGTGTACCAATTAAGACTAAAACAAGCAAAATTTCTTCCGTAGCATACGCGACAGAAGAGAGTGCATCAGATGAAAATATAGCTAAAGCTTTCTTTTTTGTCAGCTTCTCTTCTGAAAGTTGTTTGGTGTGAATAGGCGCCCCGATCAACAATCTTTTCCAATAATTCATCCCATAATTCCTCCATGAATACAATATTCTCTCTTCTGGACAGAGCATGAATGATGACAATTGCTACAGCTAAACCAGTTGAAGCACAGGTCTCAATTCCACTCATGATATTCTTCTTTATAATTTTCCAATTTGTTAAAATAAGACATTATATTAGGGAAATATCTTTTTTTAACACAAAAAACCAACAGGTGGTTATACCTGTTGGCTTTTTAGGCACAACAAATAACCTCCTCTCACGACGCTTACGAAGTTAGCTGACGGATTCGGGTGCTGAGAGTCACCCTACTCCTTCAGATTCCATGCAGATTCTGAAGGAGATTCACCCCATGTGGACCTAAAGGCACCACAGTTGGTTCCCCCGTTCCTATTAGGATTCAGCGACTAAAGGTAAATGATGATTTTATTAAATTTGATACAATCATACTTCTACATAAAATCATTGTAAAGACGCCTTTTTAACGAAAAATAAGTAAAAAACATCCGTTTATCTTCATGTAAACGCTTTAAATAGAAGTTTTCTTTGCTAATCATTGATTTATGTAAATTAGTAAGGATTAGTGCTTAGAAGAGAGTTAGATCTCTAACTTTTGAGGTTGCTTTAAAATGTTGTAACATTATTATCTACCATGTAAGAATCTTAATATAATTCAGTATAAATGTTACCAATTTTTTAAATAAATTCCTTATTCTATATGTTAATATAATGCCAAGCCAATTTTTCAGGAGGCAAGTATGAAAACAGTGGTTATTTGCTTCTGCAGCATCTTTATCAATTCTAGCAGAACTATTCCATTAGCTTTTTCCTCATTTTTCTTTAGCATTATGTGTCTAATGCACTTAATACCTCACTAGCCCGCGTTTGATTTAAAACCTCACTCGCTAATATTCTCTTTAACCAAGGGCCTCCAATCCGAACCTAGGAGTGATATTTTGGTATTAGTTAGAGGAACCAAAGTAAAATTTGAATCAGATATATATGTGATTTATTGGATTTACAACAGTGGTTTTTGCGAAATTAAGAAAGATCATGATTTTAAGTTAGTTAAACTTTCTGATCTTACACCTCTAGACTAAACAAAAAAAGTAGATCCTTCGGTGTTTGGGGCCCTATTAAGCACTCATTTCTAATCGAATGGGTGCTTCCTTATTTCACAACTGGATATACCCTTTCATTGTATCTTCACCTTTCCCTTCTTCAAGTAAATCAATGAAAAGATTTTATTGGAAAAAACAAATAAATACAAAAAATGAGGCTGTCTCAAAAGCCTAAGGGTCAGACCCCATAACACAATATATAGGACATAATATTGGATAAATGTGCTATATATTGATAAATACACATGGGGTCAGACCCTTATGAGACAGCCTCATTTGAAACCACTTAGCCAATCATTTGCTAAGTGGTTTAAGGTTATATACAAAATATATTTTTAGTGAAATTCTCGTTCCATTAAATAATGAAATCCATTCTGAAAAATTATGACCTTTCACATTAACCCACTGCACTATCTTGCTTTTTCTCATCATGGACGAAAAGGATCCCGAGCTCATGATGGTCGCCTTCGAATAGGGCACGTTGAACAAAACGGATTTGTCCGTTTACATCCAGCACCTCAAGCTTACAATGGGCTCTGTTTCGCTGCAATGCTTCGTAAAATGATTTTTCATTGTTGACACTGAGTCCATTCACTTTCGTCACCATTTCTCCGACCTGCAATGCCATTTTGCTGGCAGGTGATTCCGGGATGATGCCAAGAATCATTAGGCCGTTATTTCGTTTGGAAAAATAAAATGGAAGATTCTCTTCATAAAGCCTCTGGTGCAGCGTAATGACTTCTCTGCCGAGAACCGCAAGCGCTACTGCTGCAATGGACGTGATCGGCCACCAATAGCCCGCGATCGAAATGATGAAAGTAATTGCTCCCAACACGATAACTCTTCTTCCAACAAGCTGAACAGCTTCCTTTGGCAGCAAACCTTGGATTTGTTGATGAAACCCGACGGCAAACGGCACCAAAAATAGAGAATATGACTGCTCGCCAAATGAAAATACGGGCCACCATTCAAACGGAGGTTGGATTGCTCCTCCCGGCAAGAGCAGAAACACCGGAAGCATCCAAAGACGCTTTACTTCATGAACCCCAACTGTCAATCCGCGCTTGCTTTTCATTAATTTCGGCGAAGTGCCTTTGTGTCCATTTTTAAGAATTAAAGATCCTTCACCAATGATTAAGAGAGCAAGCAAAACAGGGATCGATGGATAAATTTTTTCATTAAGGCTTGTAAAAAGATCTGACATAAATGGAAGTGACCAACCTTGCTGAGCGGCGATAATGAGGGCAAAAAATGCCGCTCCCAACGTATAGGCCGGAGCAAGCAGCCGTACTTTTGTCGTAAGGCTCCACAAAAATGTAAATAGCGCTGCCAAAATAACCGCTGCAAATGGAATAACTATGCCTGCTGTTATCGCAACGACAGAGATAATAAGTCCAGCTGCAATTCCAAGCGGAAACAGCTGCCTCAGTTCGAAATACGCATCTTCAACACGGATATGAAAATTCCGCCTTTCCCTTTTAACCCGGGAGACTCCTAATATTCCAGCCAGGAAGACAAGATAATAAAACACGGGGTGAAAAAATAACTTGCCTGTCCCCCTTAACAATTCCGAAAGCCATGTTTGAGCCACCCTTGTCACCAACCTCTATAAATAATTCTCACAGAATTTAAATATAGTAATCTATTTATGATTATTTTACCAGAACCAAACCATAAAACATATTGCTAGTTATTGCAAAATGAAAACTTTCATGAGTTTTTACTCCCAACCCAAACGTGGAAATAGCTCTCATTTTAAAACATTACTAACATAATAAAGGCGGTGTGAGCGAAGCCAAGCACTAACTATTTACAAAACTAAACAAGATTTTTGCTCAAGCAGATTTGCATTTTTAATTTTGTTGGCGCAACTCCGCCCCTTATCCGCAGAAAAAAAGCAGGGAATACCCTGCTTTCAGTGTGTACCTTTCACCGTGCTGACCGCGCTAACAACCGCAAGGCGGTTTGCAGCTGCAAATCATTTTTTTCTTTTTTCATTTCTTCCATAATCGCCCCTTGAAGTGCAAAAGCTGTCTTTTCGTCAATGATGCCCGTTGGTTTTAAGTCATGTTGGAGTTGAAACGCTTTGACTGCTTTTGCTGTCGACTCGCTAAAGTACCCATCGGTCCGGCCCGGTTCAAAACTTAATTCATCTAGCATTTGCTGGGCATATTTTACTTGCTCATTGTTCATGTCTTTCTCGAGGGCTTTTTCAATTTTTAAAGGATGTGTATGGAAAATATTAGGCTGTCTGACTTTGATATCCGGTTCAATTCCCTTCTTATGAATCCAGTTTCCATCTGGCGTAAGCCATTTATACAGTGTCAGCTTAATATTGCTGCCGTCTACCATCGGTACAGGCTGCTGAACGGTTCCTTTTCCAAAAGTATGTTCTCCGATTAACGGATACCCTTGCGCCTCTTTTAAAGCACCTGCCAATATTTCCGAGGCAGAGGCGCTCCCCTTATCAACAAGGACAGCAATCGGATATGGTTTTGGTTTTTTTAGAAGGGAAAAGAAGCGTTCCCTTTCTCCATTGCGTTTTTCAATTTGCACATATGGCTTTTTGTTTGTCACAAGTTCTCTCGCTATTTCTTCAACGGTTGAGAGAAGGCCCCCCGGATTTCCGCGAACATCAATCACAAGTCCATCAATCCCGTCTTTTTCCATTGACCTCAGCTGCGTTTTAAATTCTTGGGCTGTATTCTCGGAAAAAGAAGTTAATTCAATATAGCCGATGTCTTTTCCATTCACTTTTTTCTCGTCTGAATAAACAGTGATTTGCGGAATTTTATCACGTTTAATTTCAACGGTTAACGGTTCTTTCAGCCCCTGGCGGGAAATTTCCAGCGTTACCTTTGTGCCTCTTTCACCGCGGATTTTTAAAGTTGCTTCGTATAAATCGAGCCCCTCAACACTTTTTCCATCCACTTTGAGAATTTGGTCATTGGGCTTTAAACCTGCTTTTTCGGCAGGTGAATCCTTAAATGGAGAGACAATCACAATCTTACCGTCAATCATGCTGACCTCGGCTCCAATTCCCTCAAACGAGGATTCTAACGTCTCACTAAATTGCCTGGCGGTATCTTTATCCATATAAACAGAATAAGGGTCTTTTAAAGTAGAAAGCATCCCTTGAATAGCCCCTTCAACAAGCTGCTCTTTGTCCACCTTTTCAACATACTTGTTTAAAATGAGGCTGTAGGCCTGTTCAAATTTAGTTAAGTCCGTTTTATTTAAGCTGCTTTCGCTGCCGGATAACTGTTCTTCGGCCTGTTCCCGATTCGCCTTCCCCTCATTTCCTTCGGCCCATTTCATTCCAGCATAAGTACCGCCAGCTCCTGTAACTAATGATCCAACCATTAACAAAGCAATCCACTTGCGATTCATCCCCATCCCCCTCTTCAACTGCTGCCACCATTCTTTTTTTGATTATGCCGCTTTTCGTCCAAAAAATATGTCTGTCAAAAACAATATATGACCAAAAGGACGAGTTATGAAAAATAATACATTTGCTGCAAAAGTATTTTCTGTTTATTATTTTGAAAAAGTGAATTCATCAATTAGGAATACAAAAAAAGAAGAAGCGATGTGCTTCTTCCTCTCATTGATCGATGAATCTTGCAGCTGTATCTGTCAAATCCGCTTATCGAGCAGCCGCATTCTTTTCAATTTGTTTGATATAATTTTTGCCCCAATCTTCCAACATTTTGAGAACAGTCATTAAACTTTTTCCCTGTTCTGTCAAGGAATATTCGACTTTTGGAGGAACAACGGGATATACTTCCCTATGAACTAGCCCGTCTTCCTCTAATTCCCTTAATTGATTGGTTAGCATTTTTTGCGTAATGTTAGGGATTAATTTTTTTAGTTCCATAAACCGTTTTGTCCCTTTTAACCCTAAATGGCATAAAATGATTAATTTCCATTTTCCCTCTATCACAGACAATGTTTGTACTTTTTCGTAATAAATGCCTTTATTTTTATCATTCTTTACTTTTAGGTAGTTTTTGCCCCATTCTTCCAGCATTTCTATGATCGGCATTAAACTTTTTCCTAGTTCTGTCAGAGAATATTCGACTTTTGGAGGGACAACGGGATATACCTCACGATGAACTAGACCATCTTTCTCCAATTCCCTTAGTTGATTGGTTAACATTCTCTGGGTAATATCAGGGATTAAGTTTTTCAATTCCGTAAAACGTTTTGTCCCTTTTAATCCTAAATGGCATAAAATGATTAATTTCCATTTGCCCTCTAAAACAGACAAAGCTAATTCTTTTTCGTGATATAGGTGATTGAGTTTTTCTCTGTTCATCAGATTCATCTCCAGATGTATTAGTATACTTTTTGATATTATAACACAAAAAAGTACCTACATGCATTTTTCGAAGTATTAGAATTTTTTTCAATTTAAACAAAAGATTTTATTATGTGATTACAAGAACGAGGCTGACCCAAAACAAAGTGCCAGGCACCCTTAGTTACTAAATATTGAAAACAATTTTAGCAACTTCAGAAGGGAACCTGGCACTTATTGGTCAGCCTCTGTATTATTTCACAATGGTCTTACTTCCCGTTAATGCTGGACATGCAGTAGAATCAAATTTACATAGATAGGTAATTTAATGGATTTACTGCATTGGATTTAGCAGGATTCCATGGGCCCTTATGAATTTCAAAGTGCAAGTGCTGGCCGTGGGAATCTCCGGTATTCCCCATTACACCAATTTGCTGGCCTTTTGAAACAACTGCGCCTGTACCAACGAGTCTGCTTTGCAAGTGAGCATAGACAGTTGTGTAAATCTGGCCATTAATAGAGTGCGAAATAAAGATACAGTTTCCATAGCTAGAAGAATAATAGGAACGGATAACAACACCGTCAGCTGCTGCTACTACCGGAACATGTGCAGTGTTTGCGATATCAATGCCTGCATGGAATTCGCCATCGCGTGGACCAAATCCCGAAGTAAAGATGCCATTTGCAGGCTTCATGAACATTCCGCCTGAAACTGGCGGAGTTGAAAGATCTGAACCGCCTCCGCTGTTTCCGCCGCCGCTGTTTCCGCTGCTTCTGCTGATATGAGCTTGTGCTTGTCTTTGTCTTTCAAGTGCGGCAAGACGCTGCTGTTCTAACTGAATCGCTTTTTGCATAGCTGATTCTTGGGCTGCAAGCACTTCTTTTTCTTCTTCAAGTGCAAGCTTTTCTGAATCCATATGCTTTTCCTGTGTTTTTAATGATGCCATTAATCGGTCTTTTTCCGCTTTTTGAGAGTTCAACTGCTGTTTCATGTTTTCAAGTTCGGCACGCATTTTTTCAAGCTCTGCTAAATCGTTTTCAACCTTTGCTTGTTTCTGCTCTAAAAGATCTTTATCTTCTTTTTGCTCACGAAGAATATCCTGGTCAGCTTCCACGATCGTTGCTACTGCCCCTACTCGATCAATAAAATCTGCAAAGCTTTGGGCACCCATTAAAACATCAATATAGCTTACCATTCCGCCGGTTTCTTGAAATGAACGGGCTCTCTCTTTTAGCATTTTATCGCGTTTTTTAATCCGTTCTTGCAATACGGCAATATCGCCTCTTAACTTTTCAATTTGTGCTTTTGTTTCAGTGATTTGCTCATTCTTCTCATTAATTTTTTCATTTGTATCGTCAATTGCAAGATTCAGTCTCTCAATCTCTGCAGTGACTTTGTCCTGTTCATTTTGTAATCTCTTAATCTCTTGATCTGCTTTATTAATCCCCGATTCTACACTTGAACGCTTTCTTTGAAGTTCACTCTTTTTATTTTGTAAATCTTGCAATTTGGTAGATGCCATTGCTGAATTAGCAGCAACCCCTGTAAACAAACTCCCTACTCCTACCGTTGCTGCAACGGATAGGGTTAATAATGACCTTTTCAAGTTCCGACTTCTCCTTTCCACTTTCAACTATGTACGGTTAATTCATCGAAATATTGTTATGTATGCATCTTTCGTTTTTTATAAGGCTTAGAAGGCCCCGACCAGAAGCCTTCTAAACTCTGCTAAACCTTTAAAAACTTTCTCATTGACATCAAGCTTCCCCAAATTCCGATTAAAGCTCCCATTATAATGAGTAATCCGGCAACTTGATACACAAAAGGATTAAAATCTAGTATTTTTATAAAATGATTGGCCAGCTTTGGCTCTAAATAATCGTAAGCATAATAATAAGCTGATGATACAAGGGCAATCGGCAAGATCGAACCGATCAATCCAATCCATAATCCTTCAAGAAAAAACGGCCAGCGAATAAAGGCGTTGGTCGCTCCAACTAATTTCATAATCTCAATTTCTCTTCTTCTCGCAACAATCGTAATTTTTATCGTATTGGAGATCAAAAACATTGCTGTAAATAACAAACCGATAATTAAAACCAGTCCAACATTCCGGCTTGCTTTGATAAATTTAAATAACTTTTCAACAGAACCTTGCCCGTATTTTACCTTTGCCGCGTACTCCATTTTTTCAATTTTCTTCGCAACCTTCATCGTATCTGTTGGATTTTTCGTCTTTACGATAAATACATCGTTTAACGGATTATCCTGTTCGAACAGCTTAAAGACTTTTCCATCTTCTCCCAAACTCGTAATCAAGTGATTAAGCTCTTGTTCTTTAGAGGAGAATGTAACGCTTTTTACTTCCGGGATCTGTTCTATTTTTTTTCTCAGAACTTGCTGATCTTGTTTATTAGCAGCGAGATCGATGTGAACGCGGATTTCCACGTCCTCTTCTATGGTCGATGCCACTTTATTGAGATTCATCATAATGACGAAAAACACACCAACTAATATAAGTGTTACAGTTACGGCGCTTACGGACGCAAAGGTCATCCATCCATTTCTTCCAAGGCTTTTAAAACTTTCCCTAAGATGACGGCGAAAAGTGCTAGCTTTCATAGCCATATTCTCCTTTTTCCTCGTCACGAACAATCCTGCCGTTTTCAATCGCAATGACGCGGTGCTGCATCGTGTTAACGATATCCTTGTTATGTGTAGCCATAACTACTGTCGTTCCTCTCGCATTGATTTCTTCAAAGATGCTCATAATTTCCCACGAAGTATCCGGATCAAGATTTCCCGTGGGCTCGTCCGCTAATACAACTTTCGGTGAGTTAACAATGGAACGTGCAATCGAAACCCGCTGCTGTTCCCCGCCAGAAAGTTCCGTCGGAAGCATGCGTGCTTTATGCTTTAAGCCTACAAGTTCGAGAGTTTCCATTACTTTTTTCTTTATCAATGCCGGCTGCTCTTCAATTACTTCTAAAGCAAAAGCAACATTTTCGTACACTGTCAACTTAGGAAGCAGCTTAAAATCTTGGAACACTACCCCAATATTGCGGCGGAGAAGCGGAACTTTTTTGTCTTTTAATCTGCTAAGATCCACACCGTTTATTAAAATGGCTCCTTTAGTAGGTTTTTCTTCACGATATATCATTTTAATAAACGTAGACTTCCCGGCGCCGCTCGGTCCAACAACATAAACAAATTCTCCCTGTTCGATTTTTACATCGATGCCGTTAAGAGCTGTAACACCATTTGGATATTTTTTATGCACATCCTGCATTTGAATCATTCATATCACCTAAAATCAAAAATTTGTCGGTTTATTAAATAAGCCATTTAGACTATTATTTCGACAAATTTTGCAAATTTTCCAATGACATTGTTTTCCAATATTCGTCAAATCTCTTATTCTCTTTTTTGCACATGCCCATTATAACATCATAATTTGACAAATTAACCGTAAAAAATATTACAGTTTCATTTCAAATTTAGTCGAATTTTACTACAATAAATCTTTGTTGGCTAATCTATTCATGTTCTTCAGGTTGAGATGCTTTAAAATTTTTGTCAAAATTTTGTTTTTATGAAGATTTTAACAGGAATGTAAATGATAAATGACAATTGTAAAGACGGTAGTTGTTGATTGTGATGGGAAGCAAAAAAAAGAGGAGAAACTATTTTATGCTCGAAACGCAATAATACGTTCCGGTAAGGGGCATTTTTTTTAATAAATAGAACGGGACTGGCTCTATGCTTTTGAGTCAGCCCCGTTGTTTTGTTTGTCTTCGTATTATTTTTTGTTAGACAGCCATTGAGCTACAGCTGAAAGTTCATCACCTTGAAGCAAGCCTTTAGGCATGGCGCCTCTTCCATTAGCGATCGTTTTTTCAATTTCATCTTTTGAAAGTTTGGAACCAACCTTTTGAAGGTTAGGACCTACTCCGCCTTCAAGATTTTGGCCGTGGCAGCTTGAACATTTTTGGTTAAATATTTTTTGAGGATCGCCTGCATTCGCAGTTGTTGTTCCACCGCCGCCGTTATTTGTTGACGTGTTGTCATTTTTATTAGCCTCATTTCCGCCGCCGCAGGCAGCCAAAACAAGAGAAGCACCCATTAATAAGGCAAGTAGCTTCTTTTTCATTGGATTCCCCCCACATTGTAAATAGTTAAAGCACACCTATATTATACCAGTTTTAGACCCGTTTAAAACCCTCGCCAAGTACCTCCGAAGCATCCATTACAACGATAAATGCTGTCGGATCAATGGTTTTGACCAGTTGTTTCAATTTTGTGAACTCCGTTTGATCGACTACACACATTAAAACCGGGCGTTCATGGTCGGTGTACCCTCCATATGCTGTTAGTTTTGTCACACCACGGTCAATTTTATTCAAAATTCCATTGCGAATTTCTTCCTGTTTGTTTGTGATAATCATTGCCATTTTCGAACGGCTGAATCCCACCTGAACGAGATCAATCGTCTTGCTCGTAACATAAAGTGCAATCAGAGCATACAGACCTCGTTCTATATCAAAAACAACAGCAGCCGTCAAAACAATCAAGCCATCAATGATTGCTACACATGTGCCTAATGACAGACCGGTATATTTATTAATGATTTGCGCCGCCAGATCGGTTCCACCCGTCGAAGCTCTTCCGCGAAAAACAATTCCGAGGCCAAGCCCGACACCAATCCCCCCGAATATCGATCCAAGAAGCGGTTCATGTGTCCAAGCGTTCCAGTCGTTTGTCAAAAAGACAACAAAAGGCAAAAATACGGTTCCAACAAGTGTCTTCGATCCGAATTGCTTCCCTAAAAGGATCAGCCCGGCAATAAACAACGGAATGTTGAAAGCCCATTGGACGTAAGCCGGCTCCCAGCCCAAGAGTGCGTGCAATAGCGTGCTTATGCCGCTGACGCCGCCAGATGCAACCCTGTTGGGAAGCAGAAACACATTAAATGCAATCGCAATGATTGCAGACCCTGCCAAGACATAAAAATATTCCCATATTTTTTCTAATTTCGGATTATCCGGTTGATTCCTCTTTTTCTTCATTCTATTAACTCCTCCAAAACGCACAAACGATGCCGATGCATAATTTTTCCGAAAGTGAGTATAGCATGGTGTATAAAGAGTGTAAACGCCAACAAACTACCGTATTAAAGGATTAAATTTTGTGTTTGCTTATGTTTTGAAAATTGTCATATTTTTATGGAATTTTTAAAGAGATTTTGGAATTGGCTTATAAATCATTGAAATTGGATTATAAATCGTCAAAACTGGATCATAATTAAGAATTGGATCAAACCATCAAAACCGGTTCTTAAAAAACCAATCCACACAAAAAAACCTTGCTGTCCAAATCTTAACAGCAAGGTAAAACAACATATTATTTTAATCTCGAACGCAAGTAGGCATTAATAAACGGATCAATTTCACCGTCCATGACCGCCTGAACGTTCCCTATTTCCACATTGGTACGGTGGTCTTTAACTAGAGAATAAGGATGGAACACGTATGATCGGATTTGGCTTCCCCAGCCGATTTCTTTTTGTTCCCCGCGGATTTCTGCAAGTTCCTTTTCTTGCTCTTCAATTTTCTTCTGATAAAGCTTTGCTTTTAACATGTTCATCGCGCGTTCGCGGTTTTTGATTTGCGAGCGCTCTGTTTGGCATGTTACGACTATACCCGTTGGAATGTGTGTAATCCGGACGGCAGAGTCAGTTGTGTTAACGTGCTGTCCGCCGGCGCCGCTGGAACGGTACGTATCGATCTTCAAATCTTCCGGACGGATTTCGATTTCAATTTCATCGTTAAATTCCGGCATTACCTCACAGGAAACAAAGGAAGTATGGCGGCGGCCCGACGCATCAAACGGAGAAATCCGTACAAGGCGGTGAACCCCTTTTTCCGCTTTTAAATATCCGTAAGCATTATGGCCTTTAATCGCCAGCGTAACACTCTTAATACCGGCTTCTTCGCCAGGCAGATAATCGAGCGTTTCCACCTTAAACCCTTTTTTCTCTGCCCACCGTGTATACATGCGAAGCAGCATGGAGCCCCAATCTTGAGATTCGGTGCCGCCTGCACCCGGGTGGAGTTCCAAGATCGCATTGTTTTTATCGTATGGTTCGCTGAGGAGAAGCTGGAGTTCAAACTGATTTACTCGTTTTGTTAAGTCCTTCAGTTCTTTCTCTAATTCTTCTTGCAATTCAGCGTCATTTTCTTCTTTTACGAGTTCATATGTTAACTCCAGATTTTCTAATGTTTCATTCATGTCATTAAATTCATTGACAAGGTCTTTTAAGCCGTTCGCTTCATTGATAATTGCCTGGGCTTTTTGCTGATCATCCCAGAAGTCTGGCTGAAGCATTATCTCATCAAGTTCGGCTATTCGGGCTTCTTTATTTTCGAGGTCAAAGAGACCCCCTAAAGTCCGCTAATTTCTTAGCTGTTTTTTCAAGTTCATTGCGAATGTCTGCTAATTCCATATCGTCACCTCTAAACGTTTATTATCATTATATCGTAATTTCTCCAAAAAGGCATCATCGGAAGGAAAAAAGAGTCGGCTGTGCCGGCCGGCTCTCTTAAAATATATTAGCATATTAACGCATCACCGTGATGGGGGCCAGACCCCTATGCTCCGTGGCAGTTTTTATATTTTTTGCCGCTGCCGCAGTAGCATGGGTCGTTGCGGCCTATGTCAATGGTTTTGACAATTGGTTTTTTCTTCGGCTTTTCGCCGCCCTCTTTCGGATTCACCGCTTGGCCTTTGGCTACTTCCTGACGCTCGAGGTTATTTCGGATTTCAGCCTTCATAATATATTTTGCAACTTCTTCTTCAATCGAAGCTACCATACTTTCAAACATCGCATATCCTTCGCTCTGGTATTCACGAAGCGGGTCAATCTGCCCGTATGCACGCAAGTGGATGCCTTGGCGAAGCTGTTCCATCGCGTCAATGTGATCCATCCATTTAGAGTCAACGGCACGAAGCACGATCACTTTTTCAAATTCACGCATTTGCTCAGGTCCGAGCAGCTCTTCTTTTTCATCGTAGCGCTCTTTTACCTTAGAAAAAATAAGTTCCGAAATTTCTTCCGGCTCTTTGCCGCGAATGTCGTTAATTGTTATATCTCCTTCTTGAAGAAGGTTTCCGTTGACAAAATCAATGATGCCCTGCAAGTTCCATTCATCTTGATCCTCATGGCTTGGCGCATAAGCTTCAACATTTCGTTCAATAACGGATTGAATCATGCCTTCAACGATTTCACGAAGGTTTTCTGATTCAAGCACTTCATCCCGCTGTTTGTAAATGATTTCACGCTGTTGGCGAAGTACATCGTCATATTGAAGCAGCTGCTTACGGGCATCAAAGTTGTTGCCTTCTACACGTTTTTGCGCAGATTCAACCGCTTTGGAAACCATTTTGCTTTGAATCGGCTGGGAATCATCCATGCCAAGGCGTTCCATCATTGCTTTCATATTGTCAGATCCGAAACGCCGCATTAATTCATCTTCCATGGAAAGATAAAATTGAGTAACACCCGGATCCCCTTGACGGCCAGAACGTCCGCGCAGCTGATTATCGATCCGGCGGCTCTCATGGCGCTCTGTACCAATAACAGCTAGTCCGCCAAGCTCTCTGACTCCTTCGCCAAGCTTAATGTCCGTACCGCGTCCGGCCATGTTTGTCGCGATCGTTACAGCGCCGCGCTGTCCTGCCTGAGCGATAATCTCTGCTTCGCGTTCATGGTTTTTCGCATTTAAGACATTATGGCGAATGCCTTTCTTCTGTAAAAGTTTTGAAATATATTCAGATGTTTCAATAGCAACAGTACCGACAAGAACAGGCTGTCCTTTTTTATGGCGTTCGGCAATGTCTTCAACGACTGCACGGAATTTGCCTTCCATCGTAGCGTAAATCAAATCAGGCCGGTCTTCACGAATGACTGGCTTGTTTGTCGGAATCACAACAACATTCATGTTATAAATATTGCGGAATTCCTCTTCTTCCGTTTTCGCTGTACCGGTCATACCGGCCAGTTTTTCATACATACGGAAATAGTTTTGGAACGTAATCGTTGCCAGCGTCATGCTTTCATTTTGAATTTCAAGGCCTTCTTTTGCTTCAATTGCCTGGTGAAGACCATCACTGTAGCGCCGGCCTCTCATTAGGCGGCCGGTAAATTGGTCAACGATGACAATTTCACCGTCCTGCACAACGTAATCTACGTCGCGATGCATACTAACATTTGCTTTAAGCGCCTGGTTAATATGATGGTTCAGTGTCACATGAGAAATATCATACAAGTTATCGATCCCAAAAGCCCGTTCTGCTTTTGTAATCCCTTCTTCTGTCAACTGAACGCTTTTTGTTTTTTCATCATACGTATAATCTACGTCTTTTTTTAATGTCCGGACAAATGCATTTGCCTGGATATATAGCTGGGTTGACTTCTGTGCAGTTCCAGAAATAATCAGCGGAGTACGAGCTTCGTCAATCAAAATGGAATCGACCTCGTCAATAACCGCATAGTAAAGAGGACGCTGCACTTTTTGATGCTTGTAAAGCACCATATTATCACGCAAGTAGTCAAACCCGAACTCGTTATTTGTTCCATACGTAATGTCGGCTGCATATGCCTTCTGCTTTTCTTCTTGCGACATCCCGTTTAAGTTTAATCCTACCGTGAGTCCGAGGAATTCATAAAGTTTTCCCATTTCATTGGCATCACGGCTTGCAAGGTATTCGTTGACAGTAACAACGTGAACACCTCTGCCGGTAAGGGCATTTAAATACACCGGCATGGTTGCTGTTAATGTTTTTCCTTCCCCTGTCTTCATTTCGGCGATATTTCCGTCATGAAGGGCGATGCCTCCCATTAATTGAACTTTATATGGATACAAGCCGAGCACGCGCTTTGCCCCTTCGCGCACAACGGCAAAGGCCTCGACAAGCAGATCATCTAAAGACTCGCCATTTTGATAGCGCGCTTTAAATTCTTTAGTTTTTTCACGAAGCTGGTCATCCGTCAATTTTTCTGTATCAGAAGCAAGAGCATCAATTTGCTCAGCCAGCTTTGTAAGTCGTTTTAACTCGCGTTTATTTTGATCAAACACTTTATTTAAAATCCCAAGCATGATAAACGCTCCTTTTTGTAACGGGTGACAGGCATTTAGCCGAAAACCCGCTATTGGTTTAATGATGCCTCCAAAATTCAATACGTGCACCAATGAAAAAAGATTCGCTTTTTTAGGCGGAATCCGCTGATTAGTTTGATTTTTTCCTTATTAATCTTACCACTTCCTCTATGTATGTGACAACTTATGTAAACATGGAAGAAGGAGGGACGGTTGGCACCGTCCCTCCCTTATTTAACTTTTTACTTTTTTTCGAGATTGGGTCAGCCATTCAGAAATTCCCGGGATTTTCCGCCAAATATGCAAGTGGTCTTGTACATAATTGATCGCTTCCTCTTCTGATCCTAAGCTGTAAAAATACGGTGTAAAGGCAGGTAATTTCTTCTTCCCCGTTATATAGTCAATCACATTTGATTTCTGAGCTTCTTTTAACAGTTTCCCGGCTAATGGCGTAAATTCATTTTCTAACAATTCGAGCAGCACTCGATTATATATGGTTTGCACAGTTCCATCGTCATAATGATCAAGAAGCTCCTTCGCTTTCACGAACTCGTTGTTATCCAAGTAGGCGATGAATAAAGAGTATCTGGCACCCTGGTTATCATTTGGATTCAATTCTAAAAGCTCTTCAAAATGACGAATCGCTTCTTGTAATTGACCCAAATCATAATTCGCCTGGGCATAATTCAACTTAGCCCGCATGAAGGGCCGAGTTTCCAGAAGCCCCCAAAAATGACCTTTATTTTCTTTAAAAAATGCTTCTCCCAGTTCTTGCTGTCCTAACTCCATACCTTGTTTATACAGGGCAATTGCTTCAACAAGGGAACCGGCTTCTTCCGCCAAAATATTATATCCATCCGGATGAGCAGGATTCAGCTTTAGCGCTTCCCGAGCGAGCTTGTAGCGCTTTGGCCCTTCTAATTCAAACGCATCGTATATGAGCTCCTGGGCTTTTTCTCGATCGGACAAATTTCCTTTATTGCTTTTCTTCGGCTCAAATTTCTTGTTCTGCAAATACTAATTGATTTCATCGATGCTGTCAAAATTTCTGTCAGCGATATCCTGAAACGCTTCATGCATCACCCGCTCCGTCAACATAGGAGAAGGCGGCTTATTAAAGGTGACTTGTGGAAAAGATTCCACTTTCGGTTCAGCGGAACCAACATCAACTTGTCTATTTCGTCTTCTAAAAGATCAAACATTTCATTATATCGAGCGGAAATGCTATTGGCTGATACACCGTATTTCTCAGCAAGCTCTTTCTGAGTATAGCTGTAGCTTGTCGGAACAACCATTGACATTAAGTATTGCAAAGCTGCAACATAGATAGATGGGTTTTGAATCCGCTTGTTCGTTCTTCGGCAAAATTCAGCCCATAAAATAATGCCCGCGTCGATAAACGGCCGAAGTTCTCCGATATTTTCCATTTCTTCTTCAAACATATAGGCCACTTTCCGATTGGAATCATGTTTCCAATCGAACGCATCAATTTCAATCTTTTCAGCTGCTTCGGGAGCATGGTTCATAAGTTCAAGAAAATAATCAATCAAAAATTCTTTCTCGTCCTCATAACCGGAAAGAGCAAATTCTTTTTTCACAAACTTCTCATAGGCGGCCAAGGATTCATGCGGTAAATCAAAGCAGTTAGGGAAAGGGTAATAATTTTCGCCAAAAGGAAGCAAAATAGCAAAGACATATGCTCCTTTTTCGTAGTCCTTCATCATTTCAAAAAGGTTTACTGTGAATCTTTCTTGCCGCAGCGTATCTTCGATAACAAGATGATTTTCTTCAACGGCTGCGATTTTTCCGGCAACAAGCTCCGGATCGGCCCATGACCGGAGAATTTCTTGCAGCCTTGGACGTTTTATTTTCAGCACCTGTTGAGAAATAAAATATTCCATGATCGTCTTGCCGTCATCAAGCGGTTCAAAAGAAGTAAACCAAAACTTGTGAATAAATTCATAAAATTCTTCTTCGGTTTCATCAAGAATAATGAGCATTTCACGCTGAAATTCATAATCCTCTAATAGTTCACTCTCAAAGTTAAACAAAGCAAAATCAATAATTTGCCTTTGAAGGTTTAGCAGCTCATTTTCGAGAACTTGATTAATCGAAACTGTCTCTTTTGCTCCGTGGCACTTTTTATATTTCTTCCCGCTTCCGCATGGACACGGATCATTCCGTCCTATTTTTCCGTTCACCGGTATCCTCCCCGTTTTCATAGAATAATGGCGATATTCTACCGCTCTCATGAACTTTTTCTCATATCATATCAAACATTAATAGTTTCGACAGCCTTTCCATAAAATAAAACATAATATGAGGCTGGCCCAAAAGCACCCTTTATTAGTAAATATTGAACACATGATCAACGTTATTTTTAGCAAATACTAATGGAAGCCAAGCACGGATAGGTCAGCCTCCTAAAAAAACACCTCCATATACAAGTGCTCCCGCAATGACGTAAGCAGGATGGACCTTCCATTTTTCCATTAAGAAAAAACTGGCCACACCGATAAATAATGTCTGCCAAATGCCTACGCTTTCATAAGAAGAAAATAAAAAATCGTACGTCATAATGCCGAAAAGTACCGCGATCACCGGGCGAACAACGATTGTCATCCCTTTAACCTTTGGCGATTCTTTAAATTTCATTAACAATCCGAGCAATGCAAGCATGAGGATGAGAGATGGTGCTGCAGTTGCAAACACGCCAACTGCGGCTCCAAGAACACCGGCCTGTTCATACCCGATGTAGCCGGCAATTTTCGTCGCAATCGGACCCGGAAGCGAATTTCCAAGCGCCATCACCTTGCTGAACTCATGAACGGACAGCCAGCCGTAGCGGTCAACCACTTCATTTTTAATAAGCGGAATGGAAGCCGGGCCGCCGCCATACCCGAGAATTCCCGGTACGAAAAAAGCCCAAAAAATTTTTAAATAAATCATATTGAACTTTTCTCCTTATTGCCTTTATCACTTGAACGTGAATCTTTCTTTAAAAGCGCACCTAATAATGACGCAAAAATGATAATAGCAGGATGAATGTTTATAAATTCCATTAAGATTAAACTTCCAATGACAAAAAGGAGTGTCCATACCCAGCCAAGTGTCGATTCCCATGATTTTTTTATATATTCCCACGTTAAGGCCGCAAGCATGGCAGCTACCACAGGTATAACAGCAGCTGCCATCCCTTTTACCCATGGTTGGTCTTTATAAGCATTCAATACGTTTAAAAGCAAAATCATCAGAATAATCGTCGGAACCGTTGAAGCAACTAACGCATTCAACATGCCGATCATCCCGCCAACCCGATAACCGATATAGCCTGCCAGCTTCGTCGCAATTGGCCCTGGCAAGGCATTCCCGAGCGCCACTATGTCTCCAAATTCATCCGAATCCATCCATTTATACTTATCAACAACTTCTTTATGAACGAGCGGAATCGCTGAAGGGCCGCCGCCGTATCCAAGCATGCCGACTCTGAAAAATGCTAAGAAAATATCCAGTTGTTTCATGTATGTATCACCTTTTTTCGCCATTTCCCGAAATAAGGAAAAGTGCTATGCTACTTATCATTATACAGAAAATCATTTCTATATGCCGAATCGATTTTGAAGCGAAAAGATGTTCCAGTATTGATAGGCAGCTTCTTTCCTTACAATAATAAAGAAAGGTAATCGAACATGAAACCGGCTGCTTCTAAAATAAAACGGGGAGCTGATCTTAAGCAAAATCAGCTCCCCGCGGGGACCCATTAATGTGCTTCAATCAAGCCGTAGCGGCCGTCTTTTCGCTTATAAACAATGTTCGTCCGGTTTGTTTCCGCATTAGTGAACACGAAAAAGTTATGGCCCAACAAGTTCATTTGCAGGATCGCTTCTTCACTGTCCATCGGCTTTAAGTCAAAGCTTTTTTGGCGGACAATTTCAAGCTCGTTTTCTTCCTCCGCTGCCGGAGCTTCCGGCTCTTCCACCATAGTGGCAAATAAAGAATTCACACTGCCTTTTTCACGTAATTTACGGTTCACTTTTGTTTTGTGTTTGCGGATTTGACGTTCCAATTTATCAGCAATCAAATCAATCGCTGCATACATATCTTCATGCACTTCTTCAGCTCGAAGTACAATATTAGGCATTGGAATGGTAACTTCAACTTTCGCTGATTTATCACTATAAGTCCTTAAATTTACATGTACGTTTACTTTGGGAGTTTCTGCAAAGTAGCGTTCCAATTTGGAAATTTTCTTTTCTACATACTCCCGAATTGCAGGAGTTACTTCAATATTTTCACCACGAATTTTGAAATTCATAAGTGAATCCCCCTTTTCTTAACAGTTGCGGTTCTAGGATGAAAAACCAAAAGGCTTACCCAATCAACCGCACCGTCTTAAATAGTAAGACGTTGTAAGTACATTTCTATATTACCCATTCAAATACCTGCTAAAACATTTGAAAATTATTGTCGAATCGTTGACAAATTGATTTTTAATAAAGGGAGGAGACTTCTGCTGAGCCTGTAAAAATTAAGAAGAGGCCGTCTTAAAAACCTGAGGGTCAGACCCCATAGCACAATATATAGGACATAATGTTGGATAAATGTGCTATATATTGATAATACACATGGGGTCAGACCCTTTAGAGACAGCCTCGAAAAAACCGCCTATTTTCGTTTATCGTAAAAAATACCGTCGATAAATAAAGAATTGTATGGATTCTCATACTTGTTCGTTGATTTTTTCTTTCGGTTGAGTTCCTTTATATCTTTTTGAATTAAAATCTTTTCCTTAAACAAAAGGTCATTTAGTTTCTTGTTTAATGCAATTGTGGCAGCACCAATTTCTTTTTCCTCATTAGAAAAAGGTGGAGCGATTTCTGCTATTAATTGCTGTCGTTTTTCAAGCAGCTCGGTTGTTTTTTGGATTTTTTCATCACGGCTTGCGCTGCTTTCCAGAAACTCGATCAGCTGAACCGTAAGATCGCGGAATTGCCGAACAGCACTCACTACACTTGACCGCCTTGCGCAAATTGCTTTTGGCGATTCACTTGAATCACCTGTTTCCACGTATCTCGAAACTCGGTTACAAGCCCTTCCACTTCATCAAGGATGGCTGCATCATTTTTTACATTCGCCTCAATTAAGCGGCGATGTATGTAATCATAAAGAGCCATCATCTGTTTAGAGATGTCAATGTCCATGTTTAAGGTAACCATAAGCTCTTGGATGATCTTTTGTGCTTTTAATAAATTGGTATTTCGATCCTCGATATTTTTTTCTTCCATCGCTTTTTTTGCTAAGTGAATGAATTTTAGACAGCCATTGTATAGCATTAAAGTCAACTCGCCCGGTGATGCGGTGTTGACTGCGTTCTGCTGATAAGATTGGTAAGGATTGTTTATCGCCATCTTGTGCACTTCCTTTCTGTTTTGCTTTAGCTTAAAGCAAGCTTATTTATGAAGCTTGTCAGGGGCTAAAACTTATGAATTACCGCCAAATCGTTGGCTTAAAAATGCCATTTGTTCGTTTGAACGCTGGATTGCTTGTTCCATGGCGGTGAACTGGCGCCAATAGCGATCCTCGATTTGAGAAAGCCTGTCCTGAAAACGGCTGATTTGCGAATTAACATCGTTTAACTGCTTTCCAATACTGAACTGATTATTCGTTTTTAAAGAATTCCCTGCTTTTTGAATAATACTGTCCATCGATTGTTTCAACGTATCGCGTAAACGGCGGGCCAATCCTTTTGACTGATAATCCGTGCCATCATTTGCAAATAACTGGTAGACAGCATTTGGGTCTTTTTCAATCGCTTCCTTTAACTTCCCTTCATCAATGATCAGCTTTCCGCCTTCAAGATAGTTGCTGGATGTCGAAATGCCGATTTCCGACAGTTGGTCGTAATCGTTATTGATGTTATCCGTATCAGTGCCAACTTTTGTATATAAATCCATACGCATGGAGCTTAATGCGCGTGACAGGATCGAATCATTTCGAAGCAACCCGCTGCGGGCCTTTTCCTCCCACATTTCAATTTGTTTTTCAGTCATTGATTGTTTTTGTTCATCTGTCAAAGGTGTGTAATCCCGGTAGCGTTCTTCCTTTAGTTTGTTATTGATTTTTTCAATAACTTCATTATATTTATCAACAAACGTTTTGATGTTGTTAAAAATTGCATCCACATCAGTTGAAGTAGAAACCGTAACCGGTGTACCGCCTGTAGTGCCTTTTATTGTATATTGGATACCGTTTATCGTGAACGTATTAGAGGTTTGCTTCATTTGATAGCCGTTTATTTTTATGGTTGCATCAGCACCGGGCTTGTCTTTTGCTAACAAAAATCCATCATTTGATCCATTTCCATCAATATCAATATCTGAAGGCACATCAAATCCCAGATCAATTAAAAATTTCTTTGTAGGGTCATCAGTTGCAACAATCTCCCCGCCGGCGCCTGTTTTATTGGATGTAAAAATGACCCGATTCCCTTCTCCGTCAATATTAGCTCTCATTGCGGATACACCGAGGCCTGAACTGTTAATTCTTGATATAACGGTATCAATAGAATCTCCGGCATAAATTTTAAATGTAACATCCCGATACGTAGAAGTGCCCGGATCTTTCACTTTAAATTTTAGTTCCGTTTCCGCTTTAACTTTTATGGTATTATCTGCGGCAGTTTCAAATGTTGTGGATGTTCCACCGCCATTAACATCCCCAGCCGCTTTCCAAGAAGCAGCTTCAGCAAGATTCACCACTTCAATTGTGTTAGACACATTCGATGCGGAACTAATAGCGACGGCAGATACCGCATTTTCGTTTGAAGAGGAAACTTTTTTTGCGATAAAAGATTTTTGCAAATATACGTTATTAAAAATTGTTTGATCAAGGCTTTGGAGCAGCGTATTCATTTCCCGATAATCATCGCGCTGCCATTCCAAATACTGTTTCTTTTGCGTTAACTTATCAAGCGGCATCCGTTCCGCTTTCATTAAATCACCGACAATCTTGTCAATATCCATCCCGCTCGCAAGTCCGCCAATCCGCATAGTACTACTCATAGGCATTCACTCCGTTAAATTTTTTTGTCAACGACAAGTCCAAGAAATTCCGTCATCGCTGCGTAAATATCGAGCAGCTTTTTTGGCGGTATTTCTTTTATCACTTCCTGGGTCCGGTCATTGATTACCTTTACATAATATTCGTTTAATTTATCGTGAAGGACGAATTTTATTGAAGTATGAGCTGGTTGGAGGAATTCGTTCAAACTCGAAACGATATCTTCCAGTTTTTCCTTTATGCGCTCCGTTTTCACCTGTGGTTCTGTTTCTTTTTCTCTATTAAAATCCGTCTGAATTGCTTCACTTGATGATTGGATTTGTTCAGTTGTTCTAGATGTCAAAGTTACAGGTTGGGATGATACTCTTTCAATCATACTAATCCCCCTAAGAAACATCTAAATAAACTATTATTTATATCGGCAATACAACCAAATTTTTAAGAAGATCTTTTATATACCTACTTTTTTATCTATAATAAAAATATAGAACATATGTTCGTTTCAAGGATGATGAGTATGGAAGGGATCTTTAATCAATTTTCAATTAATGAAATAAACATTTTAATTGCAAGCATAATAGCAGATGGGGAAATCACAAAACTTTGCCCAGGGAGCAGACGAAAAAATAATAGCTATCGAGAACATTTTGGTATGGAGCAAAAAGAATACAGAGAGTGGAAAGAATCCTTTTTCAACGGTTTTCTATACATAAGGCCTAATAGTCAGTACCTTGTTTCGAAATCCGATCCACTTTTTACTAAATTGTATCCTTATTTTTATTGCGAAAGCGGGAAGAAACAAATACCTAAATCACTTTTATCATATTGCACACATCCGCTTTTTCTCACTGTTCTTTATCTAGATGATGGATCATTAAGTATTACAAAGAGAGTAAATAAAAAGAAACGTCTTATCTATCTTTCGCCTCATATTTATCTTTATCTGCAAAACTATCCAAAGAACGAATTAGCTATTTTACAAAATCATATTTGTAATAATTTCGGTTTTAAATTTGTCTTAACAAAACGAAAAGACGGATTTGGATATGTAATGAAATTAACAAAAGTGAATGAAAGCATCAAATTTCTTAATCTTATTTCTGAGGCAGCCAAGGAATGCACTGGAATGGAATACAAACTAGATTGGGAGAAACGACTATTAATAGAAACTAAAAAGCTAAATAAAATTTCCCTGGGTTTAAGGTAATATCCTCGGACTCAGACCGCTGGAGAAATTATTTAGACAAAGATATTGATCAGATGATTTATTTAAAACAAAACGGTTACACTGACAAAGAAATAGCTAAACGATTAAATCGCACATACTGGTCTGTTGTTTATAAACTTAGAGAATTAAGAAAGGATGGATGTCTTTAAATGACACCCATCCTTTTGGTTTAAAATTAACGAAGAAGTTGAAGAACTCCTTGTGGTTGTTGGTTGGCTTGCTTTGCCGCTGTACCTTTCGGTGACAGAATAGACTATATCTTCATCCTTAAAATAGTTAAGGAGCCGGGCACTTCGAACAGCTTGCGCTGCCCTACGAGATTCATAGTCATAGCAATTGCCTTAGACCGTATTCTCTAGTCGTTGAACCTTCTCCACCCTTTCGGGACAGGAGCTTGGCTGCTGATTATCCATTGTATCATCTTCATCGTTTTCATACCGTCACGCTTACCGTTTCCAGTTACGTTGTGGTCGATGAAGCTTTAGGAAGTTCCAGCAATTCACCCAGTCATACTCCAGCCCGTTGCCAGACTGGACGCCCTCTAATCAATTACCTTAAGAGTTGTAACACTCCCTGAGGCAGTTGATTCGATTGAGCCAACATAGCTTGCGCTGCTTGTGCAAGAATTGAATTTTTAGTTTGTTCCATCATTTCTTTCGCCATCGTGCGAACATTTGCTTTCACAAATGACTAGACTACATCTTCACCCTCAGCTTCACCTGTTCGGGGTCGGGCACTTCGGATTCACAATGTTGGAACTCCATTGTTTCACCTACGGATTTCATCATCATAGCTCTCGCCTTAGATGGTCTATCCTAGTCGTTGAACCTTCTCCACTCTTTCGAGACAGGAGCTTGGCTGCTGATTGCCCAATCTTTCTTCTTTTCAACCCATCACGTTTGTTGTTTCCAACTCCGTTGTGGGGAAGAAAGCTCTAAGGGGTTCCCAGCAATTCACCCGATGATTATCACTAGCCGTTACCAGCTAGGACGACTGTGCTTGTCACTGCTTATGCAGCTAAAGCATAATCTACGTCACGGATACGAGACTCAGAAGCTGTTAAGTTCTCAGCTGATGTACCTAAGTTGTTGATTGTGTGCTCTAGACGGTTTTGGTAAGCACCCAGTTTAGAACGTTCTGCAGATACTTTTTCAATTGCTTTATTTATCGTTGTAATGGAATCATTAGCTCCAGCTTGGGTTGTTACATCTATATTTTGAACTCCTAAAGCTGTAGCACGCATATCATTAATAGAAACTTCCATGTTTTGGTCTTCGTTAGCACCGATTTGCATTTTTAATACATTGTCCTTATTTACAGTTATTACTCCATCGTTTAAAGAGTTGTTTATATTGCTGCTTCCTGTATCACTTTGTACTCCGTCATTACCCGATGTAAAGTTTTTAGAGTTAATTCTAACGGTACCGTCACCCTCTAATGTGACACTAGCATTATCACCCTTAACCATAGATGTTAAAGTTAATGTAGTACCACTTAGAGAAGCAGTTACACCAGATTCAGCACTTTTTGCGTTAATTTTATCTACTAAACCTTGCATAGTATCAGCATCTGCTACAGCTATACTTACACCATTTACATAAATATTCCCCGTAGCAGTAACTGCATTTGCATCACTTCCTAAATCAATTGATACAGTCGCAGCTGTATCAGTATTAACTGCTTCAACTGTTAAACCTTCAGCATTGTTAGTTGTTCCCTTTAAGGTTAATGTATTTCCCTTACCAACTGCTGTTGCACCGTTAATTGTTCCTGTTGCATCAGTTCCAGCAGCAGATAGTGTAGTTACTGAAGATAAACCAATGTTGCTTAGGGATACACCAGAAGTTTCACTAGAAATGTTAATTGTTGCTTCAGAACCAAACTCTATGGTTTCCAATACTAATCTTTGACTTCCAGCTGCAGTGTTCTGTTGAACAGCCGCACGTACCCCTGTGGAATTAGATACAGCATTTATTTTTGATGCCACTTCTCCCAAGGTATCATTTGCTGATAAAGATATGGATGTTCCATTAATGTTGATTATTTGAGCATTTGTAATACCACTTGCTGTAGCTATTGCATTACTCGTTAGAGTTGCACGTGTAGCAGCAGTAAAATCAACAGTATAGACTCCAGATTTAGTGTCAGATGTTGTTGATACACCCTTAAGTGCCGCAGAATTACTACTAACTAGACTTGTTCCAACTCCACCATTCAAAAGTGTCTTGGTGTTAAATTCAGTGGTGTTACCAATTCTGTCAATTTCCTCAATTAACTGATCCATTTCTTTTTGTATTTCTTTTCTATCTGATTCAGTTGCTGTATCGTTAGCTGATTGTACCGCTAACTCACGCATACGTTGAAGAATACTGTGGGTTTCATTTAAAGCTCCCTCAGCTGTTTGAATTAATGAAATACCATCTTGAGCATTTCGGCTAGCTTGCTCTAAACCACGGATTTGTCCACGCATTTTTTCAGAGATTGCTAGACCTGCTGCATCATCACCAGCACGGTTGATGCGTAGACCAGAAGATAATTTCTCCATTGATTTGCTTTGTGCAGTAGATGCAGCAGATAACTGACGATACGTGTTAAGTGCTGCAATGTTGTGATTAATTCTCATTTCATTTTTCCTCCTTGATTTTTACTCCCACATCCATGTGGTATTTTGTGAACAGTAGCAAAGTCGGCCGCCTTTGTACCATTCAGGTTTACATTTTTAATATCGACCTTTTGTGACAATGTTTAACGATTAGAGGAAAAATTTTATTTATTTTGTTTAAAAAAGGTGCTTAAGTTATCTATTAAATTAGCTTCTGATTTTATCGCTTCATTATTTTCATTTTGAATTGACAGATAAATTTCTTTTCGATGAATATCAATGTTTTTCGGGGCGGTAATCCCTAGTTTTACTTGATCTCCGTCTACCGCAACTATCGTAATTTCAATCTCATCACCGATCATAATTGATTCTTTTATTTTTCTTGATAAAACTAGCATTATTTAACCTCCTGTTTCTGAGCTGTTGGAGGTTTGATGATAAAATGTCTTATGGAATAGTTGCTATCATTTAGAATATGCTGTTTACCTAGTTTTTTGTTTTGATTAATTATAACGGGTGCTTGGAGATTGGCAGTTGTTTGATTGAACGGCTCTCTCACCGTTAAGATCACGAAGACTGCTACATCCTTTTCTGCCTCAATTTTTAACGCTTCGATAACATCTTCAGATAAATCAAATTCATAGTCCGGAAACAGGCTGAAAGGATCGGCAATAATAAAGGCAACTTCTTTTGTATTAATGGATTGAAGAATAAGAAACGGTGTGTCTTCTAACGGAAAGATATAAAATTCTTTTTCATCTAAAAACCCCGGTATCCCATGATCGAATTTAATAATTTCTTCTTTAACAATCTCTTGTTCGCCATGAAACTTTGTCTGTATTTTCATTTTTCCACCACTTTACTCTTGAAATAGGTTCACAAAATCAATTTTTAAGGAGTTACGCTGAAGAATTTCTGTACTTACTTTACCTGGTGTATATTCGTGAATAGGTTTTCTGATTTCTGCTTCGATTTTTGGTTTTTGCGGTTTTACATCAATATTTACTTTTGCCGGGTCGTATTGGATTTTCACACTGAAATACGATGGAATCCAGCCGATGTTAAATTGCTTTGGAGTACCCTCACTGTTTTCTTTTGCCTGATCGGCGATCGGATTTCCACCGTTTTCAATTTTCATTAACTCTGTTCCCTGTCTTGCTCTTCTTTCAAGACCTTTTAGCCAGTCCTGGTAGCCATTTTGCGCAAATTCCTCAACTCGTTTGAAAATGCTTTTTAGATCCATATCTTCCCTAGCTTTTGTCTGATCAATGGTCAGCTTTCCAGGAATCGTTTCAATCTCGAGGATCGCCGGCGGTTGCTCAATCTTTAAGATAGCCGGCGGCTGTTCAATTTTCTGTACCGGCTTTTCAATGTTTAAGCCTATTTTCATAAACGTTGACTCAAGCCGTATTTGTGGTATCCGCATAATTTCACCTCTTCATAGAGAAAAAAGCTATCTAAAAGATAGCTTTATCATTTTCTAGCGGGATGAACCCACCTATTGTATGGTAAAAATCCTGTACCAATGGCAGTTTTACCTTATCTTAAAAAGTCAACTAACGTTGGCTGAATAATTCTTGAACCGACACTAAGTGCAGCACGATGTACGCTTTCTTGAGTCGTTAATTCCATTATAGCTTTTTCGATATCAATATCTTCATTGTCGGAAAGAATTCGAGATGAGAAAACTTCCTGCTGAGAGAGACGATCTTCCATCAATTCGACCCGATTCTGTTTTGCCCCTACTTGAGCACGGGCAGCTAAAAATTTGTCTATGTTTGCATCTATTTTTCCAAGGAAATCTCCAATTGAAGGATCATTGTTTTCCAAAGCATTAATCAATCCTTGAATATCACCATTATTATCATCCAGCATGTCTTTAAAGAGAGGTGCTCCTTCAATATTGACCGGTATTTTAATTCCGGAAAAAACTTCAAGTTCGATTGTTCCTGTAGTATAGCCTGTAACGGACGGCCGTTCATTTGTTTTTGTTCCATTAAAGATGTACTTTCCGCCAACCTGTGTATCACCGATATCTCGAAGATGCTCCTTCAACTGTTTGACTTCTTCGGCAATCGCTTTCCGCTGATCTTCTTCGAGCGTTCCGTTGCTTGCCTGTACGGTTAACTCTCTAATTCGCTGCAATGCCAATACTGCTTTATCAAGAGCATCATCCGTACTGTCGATCCAGTTCTTTACCTCACCAATGTTTCGCTGGTACTGCTTAATGCGGTTTAAGTCCGTTCGATAGTTCATACCCAACATGGCAGCAACCGGATCATCAGATGGTTTGGTGAACTTTTTTTGTGTTGATATTTGGTCTTGGAGTTTTCCAAGCCGGTCATAGCTGTTGCTCAAGTTGCGAAGCATATTATTCGTCAGCATCGATTGTGTGACACGCATATTACTTCACCGCCTATCTTCCAACGATACCCATACCGTTGATAATTTTATCCAGCATTTCATCAATCACAGTAATATTCCGAGCTGAAGCATTGTACGCATGCTGGAATTTGATCATATTTGTCATTTCTTCATCTAAAGAAACTGAACTGATCGATTGCCGGTTCTGATCGACCGTGTCGGCCAGTATTTGTGAGTTTTTTGCATCTTTTGCAGCACTTTGGGAGTCGACGCCAAGTTTTCCGATGATACCTGCGTAGAATGTATCAATATTACCTATCAGTCCACTAGGAAGTGTCTTTCCCGCCTGTTTATAAAAGTCATAATCTTGAAAACTCTTAGTTTTAAGGTCCGCAAGAATTTGAGCGTTTTTATTGTCGCCTGAGTTTCCACTATCTGCCCCTGCTGCAATAAGACTAGGATTATTTTTTATTTCATCGCTCACTTTAATTGACTGAGCAGGATTAGCTGGATCAACAATTTCAAAGAAATCTTTTTTATTCGCATCTTGTTTAGGAGGCAATTCATTTAGAGCGAACCCTCTTTGATGGTAATAGTTAAATTCATTCACAAACGCTTCTGTCATTTTGTTCAGCTTATCCAGCATTTCCGGATAATAACCTTTGTTATCAGTTCCGGATTTATAGCCATAGCTTTCAATCAGTCCGGCTAATTGACCCGAAAAAGTAAAATTGGTGATTTCTGTAATCCCGACTTTTACTTTTGTAATAAGTCCATTGATGTTGTCCGGGTCGGGGTTGGTACCATCATTTTCATCAACGATTTCAAGATTGTTTGTGCTCATCATTCCGGTCGATTTGTCGACACTGACTAAAGTAACAGGAGGACTAAAAGATTTTCCGTCTTCCTGGACAATTTCAATATTATAAAGCCCTTCGGCAATTTCCATTGCATTGCCATAGTTGTCTGGTTTAACATTTGTTACCTTGATATTAATTAATTTTGAAAGTTGGTCTACGAGTATGTCCCGTTCATCGTAAAGATCGTTTGGCAAATATCCGTTTGGTTCCACCTTGGAAATTTGTCGGTTTAGACTATCGATTTGAGAAACGAGAGCATTAATTTCTTTTACTTTCACGCCGATTTCGTGTCCAATATCATGCTGGACTCTCGATAGTGAGTTGTAATAATAATTTAATGTATCGGCAACCATTTGGCCGCTCGCTGCCACAACATCTCGTGCACCTGAGTTTTCTGTATGGCTCGCAAGGTCTTGAAGAGAATTCCAGAATTTTTCCAAAATGCTTTGCAATCCGCTTTCAGATGGTTCGTTCATGATCTCTTCCATTTTTGTTAAAGACTCGCTTAACGTCCCATGGTAACCTACTTTGCTCATTTCAACACGGTATTGAAGATCTAGGAAACTTTCTCTTATCCGCTGTACCGACCCAGCCTCTACTCCTGTTCCCATCTGTCCTGGCAAATTCGGCCTGTTCATCCCGATAGAAGGGTATGGAGTCGTTTGCTGGAAGTTTACTCTTTGGCGGGAATATCCCGGTGTATTGGCATTGGCAATGTTATGTCCGGTTGTATATAATGCACTTTGCTGGGTGAACATCCCGCGGCGAGCGATTTCCAGTCCCATAAAGGTTGAACGCATTATCGTTCCTCCATTCTGCTACACTTTTGAATTAAAGATACCTTGAGGAATTTTTGAATGATGATGTTTATCAGTCGGAGGACTGTAAGTAAAAAACTCCGGCTGCGGGTTTATTAGATTCATAGAAAAGTTTACGAACTGCAGGGAATAATGGATCATTTGCTGATTTAAAAAATTTCGTTCTTTCAGTTCAAGAACCGTTTCCATGAGCTGATTCGAAAGCTCAAGGAGCCGGTCATGCTCTTCACCTTTTAAAACACCCAGACAGTCGGTCACTGTTGGATTTTCCACTTGAGGCAATAGATTTGATGCTGCAGCCTGGCGTTCCTTTTCTATTTTCCCAATCGCCGTAATGTGCACTTGCTCTTCTTGAAGCAGTTTGTTCAGGGAGTTGATATCCCCTTGCTTTATAATTTCTGTTTTCTTAACAGCAATTTCATACAAGCTTTTATGGAGCTTCAACAATTTTTCCATCGATGCCGTTAGAGATTGAAAGGACATGTTTATCCCTTCCTTTTTTCATTATTTATTAAAATAAAAATTCACGATACTTTTCGCAATTTCTTTTGGATTCGGTTTATAAGTACCGTTTTCAATTTGCATTTTTAGTGCATTTACTTTTGCTTGCCGTTCTTTTTCGAATTGCGAAACTTGCTGAAGCTCTTTGGCAGCTTCGGAAATTTCAACTTTATCCGCTTTCTTGCCGGCTGCTCTTTCCACTTGGTTGAGCTTATCCATTTGCCGCTTATAAGGATTGACTCCTGACGGTCCAAAGTTATTGATTTTCATCATTTTCCCTCACTTTCGCTCCGAACATTGCTTTAATTCTATTATCGGATAAAAGCGGCTGATTTTTTAATATTAATTTTAAAATTACTTCTTTCAGCCTAAAATGGGAAAACGGATTTAAAAAAAAGCCGTATGCACTTGCATACAGCTAGAATTCACGTTTGCGGTATCTTGCATCCATGGCGAGATATGTGGCTTGCTTTTCTCTTTTTTCAATTTCGCGTTTTCGCTCCTCTTCGGCTTCATGCAGCTCAAGCTCTTTGCGGAGCTCTTCTTTGCAATGATTACAAAGTTTTCCTTCCCTGATTATTTTCCCGCACTTGTCGCACGGATATCCCAGATTTGGGAATTGGGTTAATATTAAACGGCCGGTTCGGATAAATTTAAAAAGCAGTTCCTCTTCGACCCCGGTTGCCTCAACCACCTGCTGAATTGTGGCTGCCCGGTTTTCCCGTTTCCGGATAAACCGATAGACGGTTTCATACGCTTTTTCTTCTTCTTTCCAGCAATTTTGGCATATATCACGAAATTGATTTTTAACAAAAATTCCACCGCATTTAGGGCAATTAGCTAGCTCCCCCATCCGGTTTCTCCCCCTGTCGAAAAATATCTCACTTTATTATATCTTGTCGAAATAAGGAAAGAAATGAAAATTATGAGACAATTATCCGCGCGCGAGAGTAAACGAAGTGACAGATGCCGCTCCCGCTTCTTTCAAAATTTTTGCAGCATGTCTGATTGTTGAGCCGGTCGTGTATATGTCATCGACTAATACGATCTTTTTATTTAATACAGAACAGCCAGGATCTAATTGAAACACCTGAGAAAGATGAATCCTTTCGTTTCTCGATTTTTTCGATTGTTTTTCGGCGTGAACACGGGTCAATACATTTGCCGGAGTAAAACCTGATACTTTGATTAATGCTTCCGCTTGATTAAAACCCCGTTCATACAGGCGTTCTCCGCTTAAAGGGATCGGAACAAGGAGATCATAGTTCATCTTCAAAAGTTTTTCTTGCAACGGTGCGGCGAATACTTTCGATAGAGCGTAATCACCGCGAAACTTATAACGGGCAATCACTTCTTTTAAAAAATGATTGTAGTTATAAAGGGAATTATTTTTCTCAAGAAAGCCGTGCCACTCCGAATCTTCTTCCCAGCGGATACAGTCAAAACAAAGATCCGCTTGCCGATATTGTTCTTCGAGGTGCTCAAATGGCCTGCTGCACAGTCGGCATGTTTCACCCTCGATAACAGAAAATCGGCCAAGACAAGTTTGGCACGCAACAGTTTTCATTTCTTTTTCAAATAATGCCTGCCAGCCTGCAACAGGCACAATTTCCTCAAGGCAGATGAAACATAAGTCATTTTGAAAAATCTTCATCCATCTACTAGCCCCTTTTTTCTCGCTTCTATGTTCATCCGAATGATCTGGTTTCTCGCTTTTACCATCGTTTTTGTTTTTCCGTAATGAAAAAACGTTATGGTGCCGTTCGGATAATCGGCACTCCTTCCCACCCTGCCGGCGATTTGCACAAGGGCGCTTTCTGTAAAAATTCGATCTTCAGATCCAAGAACGGCTGCATCGATATTTGGAAAAGTTACCCCTCTTTCGAGAATGGTCGTCGTTAATAAAATAGGAGTTTTTTGATTACGCATTGCTTGTACTTTTTCCTTTCGCTCAGGGTCTTCTGCATGGACAGATTGAATATCGGGGTGAAGTTTTTGAAGAAGAGGAAGGATTTTTTCCATCAATTCGATTTGGGGAACAAACAATAATGATTGTTTATTGCTCTGAAGACGCTTTTCAATCCATCGGAGTACATTATCAGGCAGACGGTTCTTTTGCAATTGCTTTTGCCAGTTGCCGCACCAGACAAATTCCGGGACAGGGAGTGGATGGCGGTGATAGCGTGCCGGAATCGTGACAAAATTTCTTTTGCCGAAGCGGCACTCTCGCTGCCATTTTTCGTTCGGGGTAGCGGTAAGATAAATCATCGAGGAATCTGGCTTTCTTGACTGCTTGACTGCATATTGCAAAGTTTTATCAACCGAATAAGGAAAGGCGTCGACTTCGTCAAGGATGACTGTATCAAAGGCCTTGTAAAAGCGAAGAAGCTGATGGGTCGTTGAAATGGTTAACGGGGCGTTGAGATGGCGGTCTTCGCTTCCTCCGTAAAGAGCAGCAACTGGGATTTCGGGAAAAACAGCTTTTAAGCGCGGGGTGAGTTCGAGGACAACATCGGTTCTAGGAGTTGCAATGCAAACCCGTTTTCCGGCTGACAGTGCTTCGTTTATTCCGGCAAACAATACTTCAGTTTTTCCGGCGCCGCAGACGGCCCAAACTAGAAGGTCTTCGTTCTTTTGCACCGCTGTTACAACTTTTTCCGAGGCCGTTTGCTGGCCTTCCGAGAGTGTTCCTGTCCAAACTAACGGCGATTCGTACAGTTTCGTCTTAATATTGGGGCCAGTCCAGTTGATGAGCGGAGTACACTCACTTATCCTGCCCATCATGATACAGTTGCGGCAGTAGGTGCATTCCTCTTGACATCGAGCACAAGGAAAAACAGCAAACATGCGGGGATCGTTATTGCCGCACCGTTGGCAAATTGTGAGTTTTCCGTTTGTTTCGAGGCCTTTTCGGTACATCACATACCCATTTTCATAGTGTTCTTGAATTTCAGCAATTGTGAAAGGAATTTCGTCTATTAAAAGTTGTTTCCCTATGAGGATCTTTTGCAGCTCTTCGTTAGGAGAAAAAGATGGATTGAGAGGCTGCAACTGGAGATTTTTGCAGCGGGAGATAGGAAGAGTGCTGACAGATTTTTTGAGACAATAGGAAGGAATGAGCTTATTTTCGATAAAAGCAAATCGCAAAAGACCACCTCCTCTACAAGTCATTAATTTTCATTTTGGTTGGCCGCTTTTGTCCGTTCACCCAACAGTTCAATCGCACCGCGGTGCCGGTCAATAACAACTTCTAAATGTTTAAATTGGCTGCGGGCTTCGATCCTTGTGTTATCAATTTCTCTCATTAGGCTGCCATAATAGAAGGCAACTTCTTTCCGCATTTCAGACTGTTCAGTCATGATTGCACCAGTATCTTTCCGCATTTCTGACTGTTCAGTCATGATTGCACCAGTATCTTTCCGCATTTCGCCTTGTTCAGTCTTGATCGCACCGATTTCTTTCCGCATTTCGCCTTGTTCAGTCTTGATCGCGCCGATTTCTTTCCGCACTTCTGCCTGTTCAGTCTTGATCGCACCGATTTCTTTCCGCATTTCGCCTTGTTCAGTCTTGATCGCGCCGATTTCTTTCCGCACTTCTGCCTGTTCAGTCTTGATCGCACCAATTTCTTTCCGCATTTCTGACTGTTCAGTCTTGATCGCACCGATTTCTTCCCGCATTTCACTCTGTTCAGTCTTGATCGCGCCAATTTCTTTCCGCATTTCTGACTGTTCAGTCTTGATCGCACCGATTTCTTCCCGCATTTCACTCTGTTCAGTCTTGATCGCACCGATTTCTTCCCGCATTTCACTCTGTTCAGTCTTGATCGCGCCGATTTCTTTCCGCATTTCTGACTGTTCAGTCTTGATCGCACCGATTTCTTTTCGCATTTCTGACTGTTCAGTCTTGATAATACCGATTTCTTCCCGCATTTCTGACTGTTCAGTCTTGATAATACCGATTTCTTTTCGCATTTCTGACTGTTCAGCTTTGATTTCACCAATCTCTTTCCGCATTTCGCCCTGTTCGGCTTTAATTTCACCAATTTCTTTCCGCATTTCATTTTGTTCAAGGGCAATTTCATCAAACCGTTTATTCATTTGCTCCATGAATTGTTTTAATAATGCTTCCAATGTTCTCACCTCACTTTTCCCATTAGTATAGCACATGATGCGCCTCGAGAATTGCGTCATCAAATACAAATTTCGATAAAAAAACACCGCCCTGACTTTGACAGAACGGTGCATACTTTGAATTTTTCACCCAACCAAGCAGCGACATATGTGGCAGCAAGTTAACATACGATTATTTTTTCACCCAGCCAAGCCCCATGGAACCTTCGCCGAGATGTGTTCCGATTACCGGACCAAAATAGCTGATCATGAACTCAACGTTTGGAAATTGTGCTTCAAGCTCAGCTTTCCACTCTTTCGCTTCTTTTTCGCGGTTGCCATGGATGATAGCTGCTTTATAAGCCTCTCCGCTTTTTACATCTTCAGCTAGCAATTCGACGATTCGTTTCATTGCTCTTTTGCGTGTGCGGATTTTTTCAAACGGAACAATCACCTTATCAACAAAATGCAAAAGCGGTTTTACTTGAAGAAGACTGCCAATGATTGCCTGGGCGCTTGACAGCCTGCCGCCCCGCTGCAAATGGGACAAATCGTCGACCATGAAATAAGCGCGGCTGGATTGCTTCATTTCATTCAATCTCGCTATAATATCTTGAGGATTTTTCCCTTGCTGCGCCATTTCGGCAGCCTCCAAAGCATAAAAACCTTGAACCATGCAGCTGATTTCCGAGTCAAATGGATAGACCTTAATATTGTCAACCATGTTTCCTGCTGTCACAGCTCCCTGATATGTTCCGCTTATTCCGCTTGATAAGTGAATGCTGATCACTGCATCATATTCTTTTGCTAGTTTTTCGAACAGTTCCACAAACTGTCCAACCGGCGGCTGGGAAGTCGTTGGAAGCTCTCTACGCTTCACTTCTTCATAAAACTGTTCTGCGCTAATCTCAATTTCCTCTTGATAGGATTCGTTCCCGAAAATCACACTTAATGGGATCATATATATGTTGTATTTATCACGTAATTCCTTTGGGATGTACGCCGTACTATCTGTGACAACTGCAGTTTTTATCATAATAGTACCTTCCTTTTTTCTCCTACTTTTTTCATATTTTTCATTTTAAATGAAATTCTTTTAATTTGCATATAGAAAGGAAGGAAAATAGAGAATTCTCTTTAAAAAGAGATCATGAGTCGGTTCAAATGATTTATGATCCAATTCCGACAACTTATGATCCACTTCCCATTCTTCAAGCACCTGCATCGTCGATTTTCACCCACATGTAAATATTTCGACAAAGTTCGAGCGCACCACTTATGATGTCTCAAAAAATGAGGGGCTTTCTATCTATGAAAGCCCCTCATTTTTTATCGTACCTCAACCCAGCCGTTTTTGATCGCTACTACAACGGCTTGGGTACGGTCATTTACATTCATTTTTTGCAGGATATTGCTGACATGGTTTTTCACGGTTTTTTCACTGATGAACAGTGCTTCTCCGAAGCCGAGGTTGCTTTTTCCGTCTGCCAACAGCTGAAGCACTTCACATTCGCGGCGGGTCAATAAATGAAGCGGGCGGCGGATTTCACCGTTGGGCGGATAAGATTCCCCGTTTCCGGTTTCGGTTGCCAGCCTGCGATATTCTTTTACTAAATTGTGGGTAACTTTCGGATGGATATAAGATCCGCCTTCAGCTACAACCTTAACGGCTTCAACGAGTGCATCTGCATCCATTTCCTTCAGCAGGTAGCCGCTCGCACCTGTTTTCAATGCATGGGTTACATAGTTTTCATCATCGTGAATCGATAAGATTATAACGCGTGATTCCGGATATTTCTCAATTAATTGTTGTGTTGCCTCGATCCCATTTGTATGAGGCATATTAATATCCATGATGACAACATCCGGATGATATTGTTCAACGAGATGAATGGCGTCTTTTCCATCATCTCCCTCGGCCACAACTTCAAATGATTTTTCAAAATCTAATATTCTTTTTACCCCTTCTCTAAAAAGTTGGTGATCATCAATTATCACAATTTTTGTAGTCAATCCAATTCGCCTCCCTTGTTCTTTCGGTTATCTCTTTTTTTACTTCAATGGTACTTGTATGATGATAACCGTACCGGCACCTATTTTAGAATGAATCGAGATTTCGCCTTCAAGCAGATCTACCCGTTCCTTCATTCCAAGGATGCCAAACGATTCAGGCTTCTTCTCATTTGTATCAAAACCTTTTCCATTATCCTTTATTACAACGTTTACATGTGATTTATTAATCTCCAATTTCACTTGAATTTCACTTGCATCAGCGTGCTTCAAAGCATTTTGGACAGATTCCTGCACAAGGCGGAAAAGTGCAACCTCGTATTTTGCTGGTAATCTTTTATCTTCACCTATGTTAAAAAAATAAATTTTTGTCCTATTATGATATTCTTCGATAGTCTGCAAATATTTTCTGAGGGTAGGAACGAGGCCAAGGTCGTCAAGTGCCATTGGACGCAAATCGTAAATGATTCGCCGCACCTCGTACAGAGCAGATCGAACCATCCGCTTTAAATTGCGGATTTCATCGATCGCTTCTTCTGCACTTCTTTCCTTATATATGCGTTCAATTAAATCAGAACGCATCATCACATTGGCAAGCATTTGCGCCGGTCCGTCATGAATTTCTCTGGACAGCCTCTTTCTTTCTTCCTCTTGGGCTTCGATAATTTTCAGGCCAAAATCCTGTTTTTGTTTTGCATTTTCCAGCACTTCTCCCACTTGCTTTAAATCACTCATTAAATAATTTAAAACAATCGTTATTTGCGAAATAAGATAATCTGCCCGTTCAATCGTCTCCGTTAGGCCAGCGAGCCTGCGTTCAATTTCATCTCTGCGCCGCCTCAGTTGTTTTTCCAGCTGCCGATTCATCGTAAGGTCCATTTGGAGGTTGTGCGCCTTTTCATAGGCATCTCGGACCTCTTCTTCTGTATAATCTTTAAAATGCATGCTCACTTCGGAAAGGCGCTTTCTTGCAAGGCGGGCTTGAACTTCAAGCCTGTCCCCCTCAGCAATCGTTTGAAGAACCATTTGTTTTACATCTTTTAGTTCATCAGTCAAAGTTTCATAGTCTTTGCGGCATTGCTCACTGATTCGAAAAATTTCATCTTTGCTGTTTACAACGGTGTCAATCATTTTTTCAAGAATTTGATCTAGTGTTTTCGTATCAAAATTTATCGCTTTCATAAATCTTCCTCCAAGGGTAAAAAAACCCTTTCGGTTTGTACATATTTTATCGTGAATAAATGCAACATACTATCTAGCTGCAAGAAAACTTTCACAAAACAGGCTAATTTCAGTCAAAAAGCACAGTTTTGCATATTCCGCATAAGTCTTATTTCCTATATAATTATGATTAATTATGACTTTTATTAGGGTCCATTTTCCCCAGAGAAAATATTTTTCTAAAAAAATATTGTTCCTCTCTTAGAATATCTAATATTATACCATGACAAAAATCTTGCTATATTAAAGTTTCTTTACAATGCGTTAAAAAGTGCGTGAAAAGAATTTTGTCGATTTATAATAAATAAAGTGTTGAATTTTAAGAAGCATTTCAGAAAGGAGTGATTTGATGGTGCTGCCCTATTACTATACAGTCAAAGGATACGGGGAACATGAAATCGTCATCGAGAAATCCCGTTTTATCGCACATGTTTCTCGTGCCGAGACGGAAGAAAAAGCACAGGAATTCATTCAATCCATTAAGAAAAAACATTGGAATGCAACCCATAATTGTTCAGCCTATCTGATCGGTGAGAATGACCAGATTCAAAAAGCAAATGACGACGGCGAACCCAGCGGCACAGCAGGTGTTCCCATTCTCGAAGTATTAAAAAAGAAAAAATTAAAAGATACAGTTGTCGTCATAACTAGATATTTCGGCGGAATAAAATTAGGTGCAGGAGGGCTGATTCGAGCTTACGGCAAAGCAACTTCTGAAGGCATCGAAGCCACGGGTGTTGTAGCCAGAAAACTAATGCGGGTTATGCATACAAAGATTGATTATACATGGCTTGGAAAAATTGAAAATGAACTTCGCTCCTCTGTTTACACGATAAAAGATATCCATTATGAAGATAAAGTGGAGATTGAAACCTTTGTTGAAGAAGGCCAAAAAAATGCTTTTTCCGATTGGATGATCGAACTGACAAATGGCCAGGCAGAGATCCGCCAAGGTGAAATGCTTTATTTGGAAGAACCTATTTAACCTTCCTAATAATTTAATATTTACGAAAGCTTTGATTTTCGATAAAATTAAGTGTCATCGTTTTGAAAAAAAGAACTAAAACAATTCACAAAGTAGGGATAAAAATGTCTGTTTCTAGATCAGTAAGGAGGAAAAAGAAAAAACTGCGCGTCATGCGCTTGTTTGTTTTACTTTTTGTCTTTTGTTTAATTGGAGGCGGATCTTATTTTGCCTACGATATTTTATACAACGCCAAAAAAGCATCAGATAGTATTTTCCAAGAATTAGATCCAAAAAAAGTTGCCAATTATAGAGACGAAGATATTAAAATAACAAAGGATCCTTTTACGGTTCTGCTTGTAGGGGTTGACAACCAAGGGGGCGGTGGAAGATCGGATGTCCTTATGCTGGCTACAGTCAATCCAAAAACAAAAGAAGTTTACCTTTTAAGTATTCCGAGAGACACAAGAACATATCTCCCTGAAGTTGGATATGAAACAAAAATCAACCATTCATATAGCCATGGCGGAATTGAAGCAACAATCAACGCCGTAAGCAAATTGCTTGATATCCCGATTGACTATTATATTACGACTAACTTTAAAGGGTTTGAAGATATTGTAGATACACTAGGCGGAGTAACTGTTGATGTTCCATTTACCTTTAAATCACAGCTGACAGACAGCTTGAAATGGAAGACGTTCTATAAAGGGAAAATGGAATTAAACGGGAATGAAGCGTTAGCGTATGTCCGAATGAGAAAAAAAGATCCAAAAGGTGATCTTGGCAGAAACGAACGACAACAGCAAGTTATTAAAGCGATTGTTGATAAAGGAACTTCGTTTTCTTCTATTACAAAAATAGATGACGTTTTGGAAAAATTGGGAGAAAACGTCAAGACCAACATACCTCCTTCTAAGTTTGCTAGTTTTATAAAATTATATACAGAATTAAAAAATAAAAATATCAAACACTTAGCCCTAGAAGGATATGATAGATATATTGACGGTGTGTATTATTATGTTCCTTCTGAAGAGTCAATAACAGAAGTTAGTTCGATATTGCGAAGTACTCTTGATTCTTCTACTTATACAGCCGAAGATCACTCTTCCCAGGCTAATCATGTGACAAATGAACATCAAAATAATTGGTAAAATGAATCTATTAGGGTCAGACCCCCTCCAACAAGGGGTCTGGCCCTATTATTTTTTTAAAAAATTTCGTAGTAGAACTTTCTTCCGATTGGAAGATTTGACATTATTCGATAGAATAGGTAAAGAACGAAAAAATGTCGACGGAGGGATAACGTGAAAAAAATCTTTGCTTCTTCGGTTCTGGCAACTGCTGTATTGTTTCCTGTCCTCGTGAACGCGGAAGAACTAAATTTTCCGTCTAATATGACGGTAAGCCAAAAAGTAGAAATACGAAAAGGAGCTACTGAGAGTTATCCAGTAGTTTCATCGATTCCAACTGGCCAAAAAGTAATCGTAATTGACAAAGTCACTAATTCATTTGGTGAAACATGGTACCGCGTAGATTTAGGAAATGTGAAAGGCTGGGGGCCTGCAGATCACTTCACAACAGCAAGCAGTAGCGGTATTCAGGCAGGCAAAGAAGCAGTGGTCAATAGCGATAACGTAAACGTAAGAAAAGGAGCAACTACTTCGTACGAAGCAATTGCGAAACTATCAAAGGGCCAGATTGTTAAAGTAATTGATAGTTTTACAAATAAGAACAATGAACTGTGGTATCAAATCCAAACCGGTACTATAAAGGGCTGGGTCAACCAAGAGTTTCTGTCTCCTAAACCCGAAGTAAATCCCGCTCCTCCTCAAGCAACTGAAAAAACTGTCCAAGCAGATAAAACCGCTGTTAGAAGAGGAGCCGCTGATACATACAAAGCAGTAACATATCTCGTGAAAGGACAAAAAGTTCGAATTATTGATACATTTAAAAATTCTATGGGAGAAACGTGGTACCGAGTGGATTTGGGGGCGGTCCAAGGCTGGGTGATAGAAACTGCTTTTAAACAATCAAGCCTTCCTCCGGCTCCTGAAACGACCGAACTCCCGGCAATTGGCACCTATGTATATAGCCACTTAAATGGGCTGAATGTAAAAAGAGGAGCAGCTGATTCATATACTACTGTTGCTTCACTAAGTTTGAATCAGAAAATAAAGGTTCTCGACCATTTTGTCTATACAAATGGTGAAGCTTGGTTAAGAGTAGAAGTAAACCCTTCTTTAGCCGGATGGGTTCCTGCTGATGCTGTAGGCACTTCCCAGGCATTAAATCAAACTTTATACGTAAGCGTTGATACCGCCAATCTAAGGAGCGGCCCATCAACAAATTATAGTATTATTGACCGGGCTTCCAAAGGCACCATTTTAAAAGCAGTTGATACAGCTAGGGATTCAAATGGAGGCCTATGGTACAAAGCGATTACAAGCAGAAATCAAGTTGTCTGGGTACACTCAACAGTCGTAACAAATCAACCCGTTTCGAGCGTTGCAACAAAATATGTCGCTACAAAAAATGCTGTTCTCTATTCAGGAGCATCTTTCCAATATGAAGTGAAAGAGAGACTTGCCTATAACAGCAAAGTAACCGTTTTAAACGAAGTTGTTAATTCATTAAATCAAACATGGGTTCAAATTAAAAGTTCAACCGGTCGAACAGGCTGGACGCCTAAATATGAATTAATCTCTTCAAAAAATGACTTGCAATATGTATATGCTCTGAATAAAGCAGTAATCCGAAGAGGTGCTGGAACGAACTATTCTGTATCCGCTTATTTAAAAGAGAACGATAAGCTTATTGTGCTGCAAGAAATAAATGGATGGTTAAATGTTGAAACTCTTGGCGGAAAGAGAGGATGGATAGACAAATCATTAACCTCAAAAGTGTCTACGAAAAAGTTAATTTCGCCGACTGTTGAAACGATTGACGGCGATCAGCATTTAATATGGAAAAAAACAAGCAATTTTAATTTAACCTATTCAATCCTTTCTTCCAACCGCTTAAAGCTTTCCGGCGGATTTACGGATGTTGAAGTGCCATCTACTAAAATAAAAGGAATCAGCTCAATCGATCCGTCCGGGGTCATTACCTTTGAACCGGGATATACATTTACAATTAGAAATTATCCAGACAAAGTGACGATTAAAATTATTCAGAATGGTTTAGCCGGCAAGAAGATAATCGTTGATGCCGGCCATGGTGGAAAAGATACAGGAGCAATTGGTCCGACCGGTTTAAGAGAAAAAGATGTGAATCTCGCAACAGCGCTGCTTTTAAAAGCTGAGTTGGAAAAAAAGGGAGCCATCGTCACACTAACCCGTTCAACGGATATTTTTCTCGAACTGAGTGAAAGAACAGCTATTGCAAATTCATCTCATTACGATGCGTTTATCAGTATTCATGCTGACTCTCTTTCGACTACCTCAAGAGGAACAACTACTTATTATAATACAACGGTAAACTTTAACGGACCAAAAAGCAAGAAACTGGCAGATGCGATCCAGAAAAATATAATTTCTTCAATGGGCACTTACGATCGCGGTGTTAAAGAACAAGAATTCTATGTTAATAGAATGAACCAACTTCCAAGTATTTTAGTTGAACTAGCTTTCATATCCAATCCTAAAGAAGAAGCATTGCTTCGTTCGACAGCATTCAGGCAAAAAGCAGCAATCGAGATTACGAAAGGGCTCGAAGAATATTTTACTAATTTCTAATTTCTTGCAATCTATTTCCTATGCTATCTAAATATGGTAATCTACTAATGAAAAATGATTTGGGATTATGTATTTCTTTTTCCCAAATCATTTTTTCTAAACATTAATCAGGAGGTTTTTTTAAAAAAATGAACCGTACTAAGAAAATTGTCGTTGCCGGTGCATTAGCTTTAGGGATTGGAGCTGGCGCGTATATGTTCACGCCTAAAGGCATAAACGCTGCTAGCAACGTCGTCTTAGCGAGTGTTGATTGGGTAACATCCCAAATTAATCCTATGAAAACAAAAATAGCCGATTTAGAATCAAAAGTTGCTTCTCAGCAGCAAGAAATAAATAATTTGAAAGCGCAGCTTTCTCAAATTGGGAATCCGACTACACCGCCAGCAAATGGACAATTGCCTTCAACCGTTTATACGATTAAAAGTTCCGTAACCATCCATTCAGGAGCAGCAAGAAGTTATAAAGTAGTCGCAACAAAGCCGGCGGGTTCAGCACTAAAGGTGATCGATTCTTTTAATAATCCCTCTACCGGGTTATGGTATCGTGTAGAAATCTCTTCTACAGTAAAAGGATGGGTTTTCTCAGGTGATGTTTCAACATCGAAACCATCAGCCTCTGGACCAACCCAGGTTATTACAACGGGTGATGTTCAACTACGCAGAGGCGCATCTGACAGCTATTCAACCATTCAACTCATTCCAAAGGGAACAACTTTAAAATATATTCAAACTTTTGTTAACGCAAAGGGTGAAACCTGGTATAATGTTGAAACCTCATCAGGTGTTAAAGGCTGGATTTTAGGCAGCCTTGGCGAGGTGAGGTAAATTGAAAAAGATCGTTTATTTATTTTTACTTTTCATTAGCACCTTTCCATCGTTCGCAAAAGCAGCGGAACCTGTTCAATATCCAAATGAAGTGAATGTATCTGTTTACTTGTCAGATAACTTTACGATTACTTTAAATGGTTCATATCAGTTGTATAACAAAGATACCGGCGCTCAAACGATAATCCCTCAAGGTACGGTTTTAACAATAAAAAAAGATAGTACGGGAATTACTGTCAGCTACACTGGCTTCAGCCAAAATTCAGCAACAGGTTTTGATTTGCAAGAATTAGCCGGCAGCAGCCTGTCAATAGCAAAAGTAAGCAACGGTTTATCTTATCGCGGAAGCTTTTTTTTAAAACCTAATGGAAGCAAGACGGAACTAATTAATATCCTTGATATGGAAGACTACTTAAAAGGCGTTGTTCCAAGTGAAATGCCTGCCTCTTGGCCAAAAGAAGCACTTAAAGCGCAGGCAATTGCTGCCCGAAGCTATGCAGCCAATACTATGATGCTTACAAGCACTGCGGCAAGCCAAGTTTACCGGGGATATACAGCAGAGGATCCCCGTACAAATGAAGCCATCAAAGAAACGGAAGGATTAGTGGTTAAATACAACGGAAAACCCATTCAGGCATTCTTCCATTCAACAAGCGGCGGAAGAACAGCAAACGTTGGGGATGTTTGGAATTCAGATCAAAAATACTATCCATATCTTGTTTCAGTAGAAGATCCTTACGAGTCTTCTCCATATAGCAATTGGAGTGTCACTTATTCCGCTGCTGATATACTTAAATCCTTTGGTTTTACAAATAGTTCCACTGTCCTTAATGAGATAACACTTTCAAAAACGGGCGCTAACGGAGAAGTCAGAGGAGTAACAGTAAAAACCTCATCCGGTGATAAAACAATAACCGGAAATGAATCTGATATAAGAAAACTTTTTCCGCTTCAAAGCGCAAGCCATTATAATATGTTGTATTCAAACTGGTTTGACATAAAAGTAACAAAAGCGCAAAGTAATCTATCTGTCCAAACTGCAAGCGGAACAGTTTCTATATCTCAGTTAAAAGGGCAGACTGTCCAAACATCAGATGGCCAGATTGTTTTACCAGATTCAAATGTTTCCATCCAGACCGCTTCAGGTACGGTAACGAATGAAGACACAGGGATTACTTCTGTCACCATAAGCGGAAAAGGCTGGGGACATCGAATTGGAATGAGCCAGTATGGAGCGAAAGGATTTGCTGAAAAAGGCTGGAAAGCAGAACAAATTCTTACTCATTATTTTAAAGGAACAACAGTATCGAAATAAGGAAAACCGGGCGTTCGACAACGCCCGGTTCTTTTATGTTCCTATCATGGAATGAAAGCTCATAATTGAGATTGACGAAAAAAGGGGCCAGGCCCTTTACAATTGAGTCAGCCCCTTGCTTTTTGTGCTTCTTGGATATGAACCAGCAGGTCATCGACTATACTTTTCCAAGAATATTGCTCAACAGCAAGTTTACGGCCGTTTTGGCACATTTGTTCATATTCGTTTTCCGAAATTTTCATAAGCTCGGATACGGCTGAAGCAATCCCTTCAGGGTTCTCCGGAGGGGCAATTTTACCGCACTGATATTCTTCCAATATCGCGGCACTTTCTCCATCGCCGCAATATAAAACAGGTGTTCCAGTAGAGATGGCAGGAAATATTTTTGAAGGCCTTGCACCCTTAAATAATTCAATATTTCGTAATGAAACAATACTAAAATCAGCAATCGAAAACATTCTCGGCATTTCCGAAACGGGAACAGAACCGTAGAAGGTAACATTATCAAGCTTAAGATCTTCCTTTAGCTTTAATAGCTTCTCCCTTTCTTGGCCGTCACCGACAAACAAGAAATGAACATCAGGTTCTCGTTCCTTTAATAGGGCAGCAGCCCTTAATACAGAATCTAACCCTTGTGCATATCCTAGAGTACCTGCATACATAAAGACTTTCTTATTCTCAATGCCAATTTCTTTTAATAAATCCTTATCCTTTGGCATCGGATGAAATGTATCTGTATTTACCCCATTTGGTAAAAGAAATACGTCTTTCTCATTCTTTCCTTTCCGGATCATGTACTCTTTAATTCCTTCAGTCGCCGTCGCTATTTTCCACGATTTTTTATAAAGGAAATTCTCAAGCCATTCGGCCATTCGAATAAACACTTTATTTTTTAGAATCCCTAGTTCCACAGCGGATTCTGGCCAAATATCAGCCACATTGAATATAAACTTTGCCCTTTTTATTTTCGCGCCTAAATAACCTGTAATCCCAAGAAATAAAGGCGGAGAATTACAAATAATCACATCCGTGGGCTTAGATTTAAAGATCGAATAAAACGCACTAAACGTAAATGAAAAATAGGATGCCAACCGTTTCCAAAAACTTCCCTTTGGCGACGGATAGATCCATGAACGATGAACCGGTATTCCGTCCCAGTCTTCAAATAAATAAAACATTCCTCTATATTCTTCAGGTATTACTCCCTTTGGATGATGAGGAAAAGCTGTAAGTACTTCCACCTGATGCCCTCTTTTAATAAGTTCCTTGCTTACTTCGTAAACCCTTATTTGAGGTGCACCTGTTTCAGGGGGAAAATGTTGACATAAGTAGATAACTCTCATTTTCCCATCTCCATTATTTTTGAATAATTTGTTTAATATACGCTTCCAGTTTATCCTTTAAATCTGGCCGTTTTAAGGCAAAATCGATTGAGGCTTGAAGGAATCCAAACTTATCCCCTACATCATACCGGTTTCCTTTAATAATGTAGGAATAAATAGATTCTTTTTCAAGCAAGCTGTCGATCGCATCTGTTAACTGAATCTCGCCTTTTTTATCAGGTTTTACTTGCTCAAGCATATCAAAAATAGCAGGAGTTAAAATATATCGCCCAACGATTGCCAAAGTAGACGGTGCTTTCTCCACTGGCGGCTTTTCAACAAGGCTATTTACCTTGTAAAGTTCGCCTTGTTGGTCTGAAAAATCGACAATTCCATATTTATTCACTTCTGAAAGAGGAACTTCGTTGCATCCAAGAATACTTGATTGAACTTCATTAAATTGGTCAATCATTTGGCGCAATGCCGGAACTTCACTATCAACGATATCATCGCCAAGCAGAACAGCAAACGGCTCTTTTCCGATAAATTTCTTCGCACATAAAACAGCATGTCCGAGGCCAAGAGGTTCTTTCTGGCGAACATAGTGGATATCTACCATGTTTGAGATATTCTCAACGATTTCAAGCATGTCATTTTTTCCTGTTTTTTTAAGAAGCAATTCCAATTCAACTGATTTATCAAAATGATCCTCAATTGCACGTTTGTTTCTTCCGGTAACAATAATAATGTCCTCTATTCCGGATTGAACAGCTTCTTCGATAATATACTGAATAGTAGGCTTATCAACAATTGGCAGCATTTCCTTTGGCTGGGCTTTTGTAGCAGGCAAAAACCGAGTTCCAAGTCCTGCTGCAGGTATAACTGCTTTTTTGATCATGACTTCATCCCCCTCTGCAAGGTTTCTTCATATAAGTTCAACATTCCATTTGCGTTATCAATCCAGTTATAGTGTTCCTTCACATGTTGAATTCCTGCAGAACCCATCTCCAATCTTTTTTGAGGCTCCTCTATTAATCGGTTAAATGCTCTAGCTAGCTCCAAATGGTTTTCTTTAGGGACTACAAACCCTGTTTTCCCATCGAGTACAACTTCAGGAAGCCCTCCAACGTTGGAGACAACAACAGGAACACCGCAGGCCATGCTTTCTACAGCTGCTACTCCAAAACTCTCACTATCCTCAGTGGAGGGAACTGCAAAAATATCCATTTGATTAATGTACTCAGGAACACGGTCATTAGGCACCCGGCCTGTAAAGGTGGTCACATGACTGATACCAAGATCCTTTGATAATTGTTCATACTCTGATCGCTGCGGGCCATCGCCGACAATTAGCAATTTTGTGTTTGGATTCGTTTCAAAAACTTTTGCAAAAGCTTTTATTAAATCAGCGATTCCATATTTGTCTGAGAGAGCTTTCACCGTTCCGATTGTTATATTCTCTTCAGATTTAAGTCCTTCTATTGGCCGGAATTTATTTAAATCTACTCCGAATGGTGTAACAAATATTTTTTTATTTATATATTTGTTCGTTTCCTTTGCCATGACATGGCTTGTCGAACAAATGACATCGGCCTTCTCAAGAGTATATTCAACAATTTTGCGATTAACGCTGCCTTGCTGCGGAAATTGAAAAATGTCTCTTCCCCATACAGAAACATAGAAAGGATGATAATTGGCTAAAGCACCGATAAATCCATAGCTTGATACATAATGAGCATGGAAAATATCAGGCTTAAATTGTTTAAGCACTTTTTTTAATGAAAAAACACTCGAAAAATAAGAGAATTTCCCGGGTAATAGTTTAGGAAGCACATATGTGTCAACTTCTTGTGCATTTTCTGCCGAATAATGGTCAGCAAATGTCACTACTTTAACGTCAATTCCTTTATTTTTGTAAAACAAAGCCCATTTGTGTGTGTGTATCGACTTGCTTGGAGCTAGTAATAAGACTTTCATATTTCCTCCTTTAACAAGACACTTGCTACTCTCTCGACTCTTGCTACCCACGAGTGTTTTTCAATGAACGTTTTCTTAATGTTCTCTCGATAAAGCTCCGCATTGTTAATCATCGTTGCAATTGCTTCTGCCATTGAATTTGGATCATCCTTGCAAATAACACCGTAGCCATCTCGATTGATGATTTCCTCTTGGGCAGAGCAGTTTGTGGCGATAACAGGCAATTCATTTGATAGATATTCTACCAGCTTTACCGGAACTGAAAAATCATTGTACGTACTTTTGAACCGGGGAATAAAAGCAAAATCCATCTCTTGATAGAGCTGATTTAAAGCTTCTCCGCTAAGGTGCTTTACAGTTACCTTCAAATTCTTGAGCCTTTCTTTTTTGTTATCAGGAAGTTTTTCATATTCATCTTGCCGGCAAACGACCGTTAAATCGCAAACCTGTCCCTCTTTGTTAACGATCTCCAGGGCATCAAGAAGTAAAAATAGACCGTAATCTTCATTGTTAATGCCGCCTACATAAATTCCCTTTCCCGTTTGTCCAGAGGAATTGTTTCGTACAATTTCCCGTTTTCTTCCTCCAGGCGGCAAAGCAACCTTTTTTCGATTAATTTCTACAAAATTGCCCATCGCATCACTTGGAAGAAAAATAACATGACAATATTTTTCATAAAACTTTTCTTCCAATCGGTAAATTGTCTTCATTACATGCTTTTTAACACCTTTTAAAGGATAAAGCTCATCAAATTTCCAATATACATCACGATAGAAAACACCGACTGGTATATTCCTTTGTTTTAAAAACTTCATGACCTTTAAGTCAACAAAAGGTTTTTTCGGGATATGGTTTGCATCTGTTAACCATAAAGGGATTGTTTGATTTTCCATATAACAAAACAATAGATCATCAAGCTTCCCTTGTTTCTTCCATCTCTCGAATTGATTTTCCCGATCTTCCGAAGAACCAGATAGCAACAGAATCTCGATGCCTCGTTGACTTCCCCACTCTAAAAAGGCATTATAAATTTCTTTTGGGCGAAGCTTTGAACCGCTATTTGCATTTTCAGCGATTTGGAAAGGGTAATAAAGTAAAACTGATTTCATATTTTATCTCCTTATTTCCCCTCTTGATCGTTTTTTCAGCCAAAGATTGGCCAGATCAATGCGGATTCGTATAAATAGTAAAATACCAACGAATAAACAGGTTACAAAAATCCAAATCGGATTAAATAAGAAGTCTGTAAAGCCTCCAACTAAAGTTCTCGGTATATTTACCGTAAAATAAATAAATAAACTTAAAAATATCGGATTTTTGGGAAGCCTGATAAATGTTATATATAGCACTTGAACAAGTACTGCTACAAATATTGTTCCAGCTAAGATCCCCAAATAACCAAAGTTTGCGTAGGCCTCGGCAATAAACAATGTATTTAAGACCCCGGCTGTACCTTCCTCAATTTTTTCCGGAAAGACGATTGACATGACGAGCCTTGCAGAACGAACTTGATCCATTCCAAACATTTCAACAAGGGATGCAGGCAAGCTTCTTCCATTTAAAAACGGAACCGATTTCCCAAAAATATCAAGGTGAAGAAAAGTCGGTGCAATTTGTGCAAAGATTAATCGGCCGATCGGTCCTGAATTAATAGAGAGATAAGATTCTAAATCGGTTACACCTTGAATGACAATATACATACTTACAAGTACGATGGCGCCTGCCGTTCCCCAAATAAACAGCCTTTTCCAAGAAAACTTCATTCTGCCGACATAAAGGCGCAGCAACAGAAACATAATTAAATAGAAGAAAATAGGCGATTTTGCCAGGTCATATATATTAATAAGGATAGAACCGGCAAAAAGACTAAGGAATAACAGCTTCCACTTTATTTGATTCGTTTTTACTGAATAAACATAAGCAATAAACGACAAAAGCGGAGTCAATGCAATGGCTAACATATTTCTAACAATATAGTTGCCTCCAAAATTCCGCTGAGCTTCAACCCTTAGTTCACCGGGAGACAAGTCGCCGTGTCCTATCAGTATTTCTAAAATTGGGATCTTAGGAGTCTTTAAAAAGGTATAGGCTATAGCTGCTAGAGAAATAAATGCAAGACCTGCAAAAATTAGGAAAAATTCATTTTTCTCCTGAAAAGGCAGCTCGATCCTCTTCTTCAAGTAACTTTTATACTCCTTCTCTGCGTCAAAACCAGCCAATTTCGAAACCATGAGCATGACCATTGGAAAGATGACCATGACGAAACTAATAACATAAAAGCCAATCCAACGGTATTCTTCATGCTTCAAATGATTGATCATATAGTAGTCATCTTTGCCAACAGCAATGAACAAAGTGCCAATGTAGCTGGAGATTAAGAAAGAGTAGTAAAAGATAATTGAAATCATATTCGGTTTTAAAAGGGACAGGCTTCCCGCGGCCTTTTTAAAAAAGAACACTGAAGCCACTACTACGAGTATCCAAATAATCAGATAGAGCATGATTTGCCCGCCTTTTACCTGTTTTCGATCAGTTCAACAATTTTATGTGCTGCTTTTCCATCTCCAAATACTTCTTTATAAGAAGGGTTGACATTTTTCTGAACTGCAGAAAGAATTTTATTTACATCTGTGCCAACAAGAATATTGGCATCTTCTTCAAGCGTTTCAACCCATTCAGTTTGTTCGCGGACCGTTACGCAAGGTACTTCCATAAAGTAAGCTTCCTTTTGTACACCGCCCGAATCGGTAATAATCTTTTTCGCATTTGCTTCTAAAGTAAGCATATCTAGATAACCTACTGGCTCAATTACTTTTAGATTAGGGATGTCATCTAAACGAATTCCATAACTTGAAAGCTTGTTTTTCGTTCTAGGATGGATAGGCCAAACCTTAACCTCGTCGATTTTGGAAAATGCCTCCAAAATATTCTTCATGTTCTGGACATCATCTGTATTTTCTGCCCGGTGAATGGTGATAAGATGGTATCCATTTTTAGTTAGTCCGTGTGTTTCCAGAATGTTCGATTTATCAGCTGCTAATTCACGGTTATATAAAACAGCATCATACATGACATCGCCGATATTATAAACATTTCGTGTAATATTTTCATTTCTTAAATTTTCAACTGCTGTATCGGTCGGACAAAACAAATATTCAGAAACGTGGTCAGTCATAATCCGGTTGATTTCTTCCGGCATTTTCTTATTAAAGCTTCGAAGTCCTGCTTCAATATGAATCACCGGAACGTGCAGCTTTGCTGCCGCGAGGGCGCCGGCCAATGTAGAATTTGTATCACCGTACACCATCAAGTAATCGGGCTTTTCTTTCAAGATAATTTCTTCTATTTTCGCAAGCATTTCACCAGTTTGTTTACCGTGGTTTCCAGAACCTACACCTAAGTAATAATCCGGTTTAGGTATATTTAATTCTTCAAAAAAAATGTCGGACATATTGCTGTCGTAATGCTGGCCTGTATGGATAATAAGCTCTGTATACTTTTCTCTCAATACTCTGGAAACAGGTGCCGCTTTAATAAATTGAGGCCTTGCACCTAAAACCGTCAATATTTTCATAAAAGCCACCTCGTCGTTTAAAATTTAATTCAAAATCTCTTTACTAGCTTTTCTTCGAAAGTCCTTATCAATTCGGCTAATCGCAACAATCACCATTAAATAGAGCCAAGCAAGCAATACATAAAGAAAGCTTAACTCGTGCTCTTGTACAAAATTAATAAAAATGACAGCTGCAATCATATTGACAAATAAAAATATCATTTTAGTAAATGACACAGGCACATAGTATACTTTTTGGCTCTGCTTAAAGATAAAAACAACTGCAATCATATAGGCAATTAAATAAGCCGCAACCGCACCCCAAATTGAAAATTGTGGAATCAGTACGATATTCAAAATCGTATTAATGACAGCAACGATTCCAAAGGTTACGGAAATGGTAGTTGTTTTCTTTGTAAAAAACAAGCCGGATGAAATAATTAAATAGTAAAAATTCAGGAATGAGGATGCAGAAATTAAGGCGACATATTGATATGCTTCGTAATACTCTTTTCCCAAAATTCCAATGATGTAAGGCATAATGGTCGCAATTCCCATAATCCCAAAAATGCCTATCAACAACAAACCAAGGTAAATCTTAGCGAAAAGATCGGGGCTATTTTCTTTATCCTTAATAGACATAGAGTATGGCCTCCATGCCATTTGGACGCCGCTTGTCAGCAGCGTAATAACGGTAGCAAGCCTCGTCGCAGCGTTATAAATACCAACTTCCTTAAGAGAGTGAAAGGACTGCAAGAAAAAAACACTTGCATTTGCAATGACCCAGAACGCTAAGGAAGCAGGTACAAGAGGTGCTGCGTACTTTATGATTTCTTTCAAAGAAGTGAAATTAATTTTAGGCACCAAATATTCTCGGCTTATTGCGAACATCATCAGGAAAATAATTAAACTGCTGATGATTCTGCCTATTAAAATTCCTTCCGGCGATTGGACAAAATATTTTAAGAATACATAGGATAACACCGCAACAAGCAGCATCTTTCCTACTGTATAAATAACGACCGTTTTTGTTTTAAAATCAAAACGCAGGACCATTAAAACAACCACATATACCGTATCAAGAATTAAGACGCCAATACTTATGTACAATAGGCGCACATATCCGGGATTTTTAAAAAGAAGCTGTGAGATCCACGGACCTGCTATGATGACAAGCAAGGCAAAGACGGCGACAATAAACAGCCTGAAGTACATAACGTTCCGGACATATTCAAGGCGTTTGTCTTTATCTTTTGTTTCAAAATAATAGAAAGCTAAAGCTGAATCAGTCCCGAATATGATTAAAAACGAAAGCATGGACGTCCAGTTATCAATAACGCCCAAAACCCCGTACTGTGCCGGGGGTAAAAAGTTTGTATAAATAGGCAGCATGATAAAGGCGATTACTTTTGTACCGACATTCATAAATGCGTAAAGGAGCGAATCCGCTCCTAAACGCTTTATTTGTGCAAACAATTTATAACAACTCCCGCTCGTCCACCATGCGGACAAATTTAGCTGGTACACCTTTAACAAGAGTTTTTGGCTCGGTATCTTTTGTCACAAGCGCACCTGCTGCAACGAAAGTTTCCTCTTCAATTGTAATGCCCGGAAGAATAATGGAAGCTCCGCCAACACGGGCGCCCCTTTTCACAGTTGCACCTTTAATTTTATCGAATCTTTCTTCCGTTCTGCCCATATAATTATCATTTGTTGTCGTGACGCAAGGAGCAATAAACACATGGTCTTCGAGAGTTGTATAAGCAGTAATATAGGAATTCGATTGAATTTTCGTCCTGTCTCCAATTTTTACGTAATTTTCTACAGTCACACCACGTCCGACAATGACGTAGCTGCCAATCTCAACATTCTCTCTAACGCTAGCTAGATCGGCAATTAATGTGTTGGAGCCTATCTTTGCACCTCGATACACGACACAGTTTGCTCCGATTGTTACATCTTCGCCGATGATTAATGGTGGAATCGAATCAGAAAGCTTTACCGTACTCGTTTTTGCCGGTTTTGGCGGTTTTCCGAGTACTGCGCCGTCTGCAACAGTCGTATTATCACCAATAACCGTTCCTTCATGAACAGTAACACGGTTGCCAATCACGACATTTTTTCCAATCTGAACATCTTTTTCAATTACTGAAAAATGCCCAACCTTTACGGAAGAATCGAGTTTCACGGAAGGATCGATATAATTCATAAAACATAATCTCCCTTATAAATGAAATTATAGTTTCACATATTTATTTGGCTTTTCTACATCTTTCATGGCATTCCTTGTATCAAAAATCACTTTGCTTTCTTTTGCAATCATTTCATAGTCGAAATTTGAATGATCTGTTGTAATAAGAACAAGGTCTGCCTCATTTAAAAGCTCTTTTGTTAATGGAACAGTTTCTATTACCGTGTTGCATGATCTAAACGAAGGAACATACGGATCCACAACTTTATAATCTGCACCATGATGATTTAATAACTCGATAATTTTTAATACAGGAGATTCACGAACGTCATCAATGTCTCTTTTGTATGCTACACCTAAAACAACCACTTTTGCCCCGCGAAGAGCTTTTCCGTCTTCATTTAATACTTGCATGGAGCGGGTAATCACGTATTCAGGCATGCCATTATTAATCTCTCCGGCCAGTTCGATCAATCTTGTATGGTAGTTGTATTCACGTGCTTTCCATGTTAAGTAGAATGGATCAATTGGAATACAATGTCCTCCTAAACCAGGTCCCGGATAGAACGCCATGAATCCATACGGCTTTGTTTTGGCAGCTTCAATTACTTCCCAAACATCAATCCCCATTTTATCGCATAAAATGGCCATTTCATTTGCTAATGCAATATTTATATGACGGAATGTGTTTTCAAAGATTTTTTCCATTTCAGCGACTGCCGGACTGGAGACTTCGAACACATCGCCTTCCAATACATTTCGGTAAAGAGCCGCAGCAACCTTTGTACAATTTTCAGTAATTCCTCCAACTACTTTAGGAGTATTCTTTGTTTTAAAATGTTTGTTGCCCGGGTCAACACGTTCTGGAGAGTAAGCTATAAAGACTGTCTCCCCTGCTTTAAGTCCCTTCGCTTCTAGAGCAGGCTTAACAATTTCTTCTGTTGTTCCAGGGTATGTAGTGGACTCAAGGACCACAAGCATACCTTCATGTGCATATTTCGCAATCTCTTTCGCAGAACTTTCTACATAGGAAGTGTCCGGCTGTTGATAAGTGTCTAAAGGTGTTGGGACACAAATCGCCACAGCATCCAATTCTTGTATACGGGCATAATCTGTTGTTGCTTCAAGCATGCCTTTCTTAATCATTTCGGCAAGATCCTCGTCCACAACATCACCGATATAGTTAATTCCCATATTTACTTTTTCGACGCGTGCTGGCTGGATATCAAATCCGATCACTTTATACCCGGCTTTTGCTTTTTCTACAGCTAAAGGCAATCCTACATAACCAAGTCCGACGACACCGATAACAGCTTCTTTATTTTCTATTTTTTTAAGAAGATTTTCATAAGCAGTCATAGTTCCTTCTCCTTTACTGAATAACAACTTTTTTGCCTGTTTCGGCAGATTCCAGGATAGCAAGAATTAATTTTACAGGGGCAAGTCCGTCTTCACCTGCAACAATTGGTTCCCGATTTTCCTTAACAGCTGATACCATATCTTCAATGATCCACTGATGACCTGGTTTGCCAAATGGATCTTCTTTAATTTCAGCTTTTGTTTTTTCTGCTTCCTCTTCAGTTACACCTTCGATATCCCATGTTTCGATATAGTTAGCTGTTCTTCCGCTTATTTTCACTGAACCTGTTTCTCCAAAAATGGCAATTGATTCTTCAAGATTTTTCGGGTAAATGGTAGTAGCCGCTTCAATGACCCCAAGTGCACCGTTCTTAAATTGAACAACTGCTGCCGCAACGTCTTCTGTTTCAATTTTTCGCAAGCGTGTAGCTGCCATGGCTTGAACAGATTCAACGGGACCCATTAACCAAAGCATAAGATCAAGATTGTGAATGGCTTGGTTCATCAACACCCCGCCATCAAACTCTTTTGTGCCTCTCCAGTCTGCTTGATCATAATATGCTTGATTTCGGTTCCAGCGCACTGTCGCATTTGCGTGGCTTAATTTACCAAACGCACCCTTATCCATCTGTTTTTTCAGTTTTTGAATAGCGGGACGGAAACGATTCGGATGGACAACAGCAAGCTTAACGCCATGCTCTTTTGTAACCTTTATCATTTCTTCAGCATCTTCAAGCTTTAAAGACATTGGTTTTTCCACAATCACATGTCTTTTTCGTTCAGCTGCAATTTTTGTAAGCTTTGCATGCAGTCCTGAAGGAACACAAATGTTGACAACATGGATGTCTGGATTTTCATCGAGCATTAAAACAAGATCTGTATATTTTTTAACCCCCGGAAGATCGATTTCAAGACGATCCGGGTTTGTATCACAAATTGCATAAAGGTTTGCACCTTCAGCATTTTCAATTGCCTCTATATGTTTTTTTGCGATATGACCCATTCCTACAATAGCAAAATTAATCATGGTCATAGTGCCTCCTTGCATCTCCTAAATATTTGAGCAGCATTAACAGGGCAACTGTCATAACAAGGCCTAATATGACCCCTACTGCAATTCCTTCAGGAATATACGTTTTGCTTTTCTCTACATTTTCAGACAAAATTTTTGGTTTTTCAAAAAAAACAAGATCACTTCTCATTCTGTGGGCTGTTTTTTTATCGTCAGCTAATTGTTTTTCTGTTTCGATCGTAAGATCAGTCAAATCATGATACTCGGCAGGAGAAAGATTGGTGCTGTCTAGCTTTTGATAATAATCATCAAGAAGCTTTTCAGTTTTTTCCACCGATTCTTCAAGGGACTTCAAATATACCGTTGATGCTTTTAACCGTTTCTTATAATTATCCTGAAGATCTTTATTATAATTTTTAACTACTTTTTTCAATTCTGCTTCAACTTGTGATTTAGAATCGCCTTTCATCGTAAACTTTACTTGGCCTTTTTCAGAAACGAAAACATCAAGTTTGTTCTTAATACCTAATTCATCTGCACTTGCCAATATATTATCAGGATTCGTCAAATACTTGGCATCGATCGATCCTGTAAATACGACCGCTTGACCGGTATAGTTATAATCATGTTTAACGAAATATACAGCACTAGCTACCACTGCCGCTGTTATTAAAGGGACAATAACGAAAAACTTCTTCTTCTTCCAAAAATACAGTAAATATTCGTAAAGAACATACCTTTTTTTCTCTTCCGTCAAATTTCATCACCAACCTTATCAAGCAGTAAAGAAAACGTCCCCTGAAAAATGGCGACGTTTCTTAAGTTACTATTTTCCATAAAATTCGGCTATTTTCGCCACAACATATTCTTGTTGTTCAGTCTTTAACTCTGGGAACATTGGCAAAGACAATACTTCTTTTGCTGCTTTTTCAGCATTCGGAAGGTCGCCTTCTTTATAGCCAAGCTCCTTAAAAACCGGCTGCACATGAAGCGGCAGCGGATAATAAATCATAGTTGAAACACCTTGTTCGTTCAGATATTTCTGAAGTTCATCACGTTTTTCAACACGAATAGTGTACTGATGGTAAACATGATAGTTGCCTTCTTTTTCCACAGGCGTTACAACTAAATCACCAAGTTTTTCTTTTAACAACGCCGTATAAGTGGCAGCTTTTTCACGGCGAAGCTTGCTCCATCTTTCTAAATGAGGGAATTTCACATTTAGAATTGCGGCTTGGAGCTCATCTAAACGGCTATTATAGCCTAAAACATGGTGATAGTACTTCGGTTTACTTCCATGTACACGGATGACGCGTGATTTTTCTGCTACTTCATCGTCATTCGTTACAATCATTCCTCCGTCGCCATAAGCACCGAGGTTTTTAGTAGGGAAAAAGCTGTAAGTTGCAGCTGTTCCTAATTCACCAACTGACTTGCCATTATGTTTTGCACCGATAGCCTGAGCCGCATCTTCTACAACAGCCAAGTTGTATTTTTTGGCAATTTGAGCTATTCTTTCCATATCAGCCATTTGTCCATACAAATGAACCGGAATAATAGCCTTCGTTTTTTCCGTAATTGCAGCCTTAATTTTTTCCGGATCTATGTTAAATGTTGCCGGATCTATATCAACATAAACAGGTTTCGCACCTGCACGGGCAATCGCTCCGCCTGTTGCAAAAAACGTGAATGGAGTTGTAATAACTTCATCACCAGGACCTACCCCAAGCGCCTGCAATGCGATATGTATAGCGTCGCTTCCATTTCCGCAGCCAATTCCATGAGCTGTATTGCTGTATTTCGCAATATCTTGTTCCAATTTTTTCACTTGATCACCCAGAATAAACCTGGAAGAACTCATTACTTGATCTAAAACTTCAAGGACCTCAGATTTCAATTCTTGATATTGTTCACTAAGGTCAAGCATAGGTACTTTCATACCGGAAAACCTCCAAAATAATAAAATGAAATCTTTTATGCAGAAACCATGTATAGTTTAACACAGTTCATCATAATACATTGTAGAATTTATGACAAAAAAAGTATAAGTTTTTGTTTAAACCGACATTTTTTGGATAAATCTGTTCAAAATCTATTTCCCTTCGATGATTTTTGCATAAAAAAAACAAATAAGGAAACAATAGCCTGTATTGAAAATATTCTTAAAAAAACCGTTTGTATCTATAAGCCACAAACGGTTTTTAGTATATAAAATTTTAAAAGCGTTGTCTGTCAAAAGAACGTCTGCCTGTCAGTTTCTTTAACAAATTTAAAATCGGCTTATATTTTACATGAACGATGCCAATCACTTCGGCAACTACTTCTGTAATAACCAAAAGGCCAAAAATAATGAATATTGTTCCCCATAGTGTTGATTCAGAAACTAATATAGCACTGATGCTGAACAAAATTCCAAAAGCATAAATCGCCAAGACCGTATTCCTGTGAGAGAGGCCCAGTGCCAATAAACGATGGTGCAAGTGCGATTTATCAGGAGCCGAAATCGGTTTTTTATTAACAATCCGTCGAATAATAGCGTAGGTAGTATCAAAAACCGGAACACCTAAAATAATGATAGGCACTAAAAAGCTGAAAAGTGTAACACTTTTGTACAAACCTAATAACGAAAGTATGGAGATAGAATACCCTAAAAACAGGGCTCCTGTATCACCCATGAAGATTTTTGCAGGATGGAAATTATAGAAAAGAAACCCGATGATGCTTCCAAGCAAAATCACTGATAAGGTGAAAATAAGCATTTTCCCCGCCGATGCCGCCATGATTGCAATCGTCGCAATTCCAATTGCTGAGATCCCGGCTGAAAGACCATCCAAACCGTCAATCAGATTAATCGCATTTGTAATCCCTACGATCCAAAGGACGGTAATCGGATAACTCCAAAAACCTAATTGGAATTTTCCGATATATGGTATTGACACGAAGTCCATCTTCAAGCCGCTTGCGACAATCAACGCTGCCACCAGAAGCTGCCCGGCAAATTTGACTTTGGCTGAAAGCTCGTACTTATCATCCAGCATGCCAATCAACACGATAAGGATAGCGCCTAAACTAATAGCAGTTACTTTTTCATTATAAACTCCGCCTGCAAAGTAACCGGCTATTACGCCAATAAAGATGGCCAAACCTCCCAATCGGGGCATCAGCTTGCTATGCACCTTTCTTGCATTAGGTTTGTCTACAGCTCCGATTTTAATTGCTAACTTTATGACAAATGGCGTTACGATCAGGACTGTAATTAAAGACACAAAAAAAGCTATAACAGCTTGTGTATACATTCATCATCACCTTATTAAGAGGTTTGCTTTATTGTTTGTCAATCATACATATCGTAACACATATCTTTAAGAACGCAATGATTTTTTTATGGAAGGTATATTATGTATTATTTCCTGTAATACTAAACTCCTCTGACTTTTTCCCTATCGCTCTTAAGTTAAAACATCTTCATTTTTACCTTATATATAGAGACGAGATTAATCGCAAAAAGTTACAAATTTTTTCATTAATTTTAGAAAACTTTCATGAGTTTTTACTCCCAACCTTAACATGGAAATTGAATTCATTTTAAAACAAAACCAGCATAATAAGGCGGTGTGAGCGAAGCCAAGCTCAAACTATTTACAAAACTAAACAAGATTCTCGCTCAGACAGGTTATCATTTCTATTTTTATTGGCGCAGCTCCGCCCCTTTTCCACAGAAAGCTTTCATGAGTTTTTACTCCCAACCTTAACATGGAAATTGAATTCATTTTAAAACAAAACCAGCATAATAAGGCGGTGTGAGCGGAGCCAAGCTCAAACTATTTACAAAACTAAACAAGATTCTTGCTCAGACAGGTTATCATTTCTATTTTTATTGGCGCAGCTCCGCCCCTTTTCCACTAGAAAAAACTCCCTCTTCAACATATAAATATCCAGTATGTTATAATTCGGCTAGGAGAATTTTATATTTTAATCTCATTCGGGAGCGAACTTTATGTTAACAAAGGTTAAAATGCTATTCAGTGACAGTGCACGTGAAATAAAACGCCTGTCAAAATTGGTCGAAAAAGTAAATTCTTTAGAACCAAAGTATGAAAAAATGTCAGATGAAGAGCTGCGAAATTTGACAACACATTTTAAACAAGAATTAAAAAACGGAAAAACAATCGATGATATTAAGATAGAGGCTTTTGCTGCTGTAAGAGAAGCATCAAAACGTGTGCTCGGTTTAAGGCACTTTGATGTTCAGCTGATCGGAGGATTTGTTCTTCATGAAGGAAGCATCGCAGAAATGCAAACCGGTGAGGGAAAAACACTTGTTGCAACTCTTCCAAGTTATTTGCATGCTCTAGAAGGAAAAGGAGTCCATATTATCACCGCAAATGAATACTTGGCCAAACGGGATTATGAGATGATGGGAAAAATCCATCAATTCCTTGGCTTACATGTAGGATTAAATATATCCCAGCTGTCGCCAGAAGAGAAAAAGAAGGCATATGCCGCAGACATTACATATGGTACAGGGAATGAGTTTGGTTTTGATTACCTTCGTGACAATATGGTTTACGATATCCATGACAAAGTCCAGCGGGGCCATCATTATGCGATCGTCGATGAAATTGACAGCATTCTGATCGATGAAGCAAGGACTCCATTAATCATCGCCAATAAATCAAGCCTTGGTGCTGAATTATTCAATATTACAGCAGAAATAATAAAGTCCTTCAAAGAAGATACAGATTATGAACTCTATCCGGAAACAAAACAAGTCTACTTAAAAGACGAAGGCGCCCATAAAATTGAAAAAGCATTCGGAATTGATAATCTATATGATGCCGAACACCAAGATCTTTTTCACAATGTGATGCAGTCTTTGCGTGCATTTGCTGTAATGAAAAAAGATGTAGATTATATTGTGAAAGAAGGAAAAGTACTTCTCATTGATAAATTTACAGGCCGTATTATGGAAGGCCGAACGTTTAGCGAGGGGCTGCATCAAGCAATCGAAGCAAAAGAAGGTTTAGAGATCACAGAGGAAAATGATACACTGGCTACCATAACGATACAAAATTATTTTAGAATGTACAAAACCTTATCAGGAATGACAGGAAGTGCTACGCCTTCTAAACAAGAATTTTTGGAGACATATAACTTGCAAGTCGTATCAATTCCTCCGAACCGTCCTGTACAAAGGATTGATTATGATGACCTCATCTTTGCAGACTATCAATCTAAAGTTAAAAGAATCATAGAAGAGGTTAAGAGAATTCATTCAGAAGGCCGTCCGATATTAATTGGAACGACATCAATTGAACAATCGGAAAAATTATCAACATACCTTTCAAAAAACGGTATTAAACACCTTGTCTTAAATGCAAAAACAGAAGAAGATGAAGCAAAAATTATTGCCCTGGCAGGACAAAAAGGCCAAGTCATGCTGGCAACAAACATGGCCGGAAGAGGAACAGATATTTTACTCGGTGAAGGAGTCAGAGAGCTCGGCGGACTGCATATTATCGGAACAGAAAGACATGAAAGCTTCCGCATTGACATGCAGCTTAGAGGGCGGGCAGGAAGGCAAGGAGACCCGGGATCAAGTCAATTTATTATTTCAATAGAAGATGACCTTTTTATGAATTATGATCCGGAGGCACTTGATCGATTTAAGAAAAAAATGAAGACAGATGAAAATGGACTTATTCTCTCTCCAGACCCTAACAAATTTGTTAGAAAAGTTCAGGAAACAGTAGAAAATGCCCATTACTCTGCAAGAGCTCATTTATTAAAACTGGATAATGTCATTGACAGACAAAGTAAAGTGATTTATTCGATGCGCGATCGAATCCTAAAAGCAACTTCAGATGAAACATTTCCTGAAGTGATCGGTTATATGAAAAACTATATAACCCGGGTTGTGGCGAAATACTGTAATGATGACATCCCTTCAATAGAATGGAATTTAAATGGATTAAAGGAAGAATTAAGCTTTATTTTCATCCACTTCTCATTAACGGTGAAAGATTTTGAAGATAAAGATCAGAACGAAATCACAGACCTTGTTTTAAAGGAATTCGAGCAATTAGAAAAACAAATTCTTTCCCTCCAAGAAGATCAAGAACTTGGAAATCATTTAAAGCGGTTTATGCTGCAAGTCATTGATTCCCGCTGGATCGAACATCTTGAAATAATGAATCAAATGAAAGAGGGAATCCATTTAAGAGGATATGGGCAAGAAGATCCTTATCGGGTATTTGAAATAGATGCTCTTGCGGAATTTAACAATTTACTTTTTAAAATCGAATCCGGAATTAGTCTGCGATTTATCGAATATATCAAAAATCAATATGAATTTGAGCCGAAACAATAACCAGGGGGGAGAATGCAAGTGGCATTTTTTAAAAGAAAAAGAAAAGAAGAGAATCTGGAGAAAGAAAAAATTGACAGAAATCTCCATCTAGAGGAGAAAACCGAAGATGGACTCGTTAAAACAACATTATCATTTCACCCCGACTGGGAACTAACAAATCAAGAAAAGTATGTTTATCAATATAAACATGAACAATTACCGCTTCTAAAGCCAAATCAAATTTCGATTACAGGCATCCGCTTGATTGAATATAATGATGGTTTTGTCGTGGTAGCATTCTTAAGAAATACATTGCCGAAAGCAGTACGGTTTGAAGCTGTCAACCTTTTACTGTTAGATGAAAACGGAAATGCAATTGCGAAGAAACAGTTTGAGCTTGATGGACTGGGCGAACTTCCGTCTATGGCTTGCAGGCCTTGGCGGTTTTTATTCTCGAATGAAGATAAGCTGACAGATACGATTCCTGCTGAGGGCTGGCAAATTGCCTTTGAATTAAAACAGTCAAATCCAAAGCATCAGCTGGACCTTGCAGAAAGCTGGGAACAACAGCTTTCTCCACTTCAAAAAGAGCAATTAGAAAAATTGGTCACATCCCTCCCTGCCCTTAAGCAAGGAGAAATTAATTTTATGGGGATTGAAGCAAAAATGACAGACGAACAAAACCTAGCTGTTACCGTTCTTATTAGAAACGGCACGGATAAAAATATTCAGCTTGAACAAATCCCCCTCATCGTAGAAGATGCAGCAGGAGATGTTGTCTCTAAAGGCGGATTTACTTTAAATGACTTTGAAGTAAAAGCCAATACAAGCAAGCCTTGGACCTTTATCTTCCCTAAAGAATTGATATTAAAAGACAATCCGGATCTATCAAGATGGAAAGTATACCCGCCGTCGAACTAACAAAGGGCCAGACCCTTCTTAGTTTATCTAACTAATAAAAAGCGTTCCTGCACTAAGCAAGAACGCTTTTCCTTTAATAAAGATAAAGCAACAGCAGCTCATTAATAAATAAAAAAACCTCTTGCTATAATGTTAATAACAAGGGGTTTTTGAACATTTAACCTATTATTACGGAACAGGAATATAATCAATATAATCAGGCATATTTGTAATATATAATTTTGAACCAAGATTATATTGTCCGCCATATAAATTATCAAAACTATAAACTCGATATGTTTCTCCAGGATTTAAAACTCTCACAAAGGTAAGCTTGTTTTCATCATCACGCTGCCAGAGATTTATTTTCTTTTTCACATACACAGTTCCAATTTGTCCGCTTTTCACAGGAGTTGCTGCATATGCGCTTTTTACTTGCTCATTATTAAGATATCTTTTAGCACCTATGTATCTAGTTTTATAGTAACTCATATCCAAGTTAGAAATAGTGACTCCTTTACTGGAAGAAGCATGGATAAATTCATTATTTCCTATGTACATGCCAACATGTGAAGGGCCTTGATTATTTGTATTAAAAAACACTAAATCTCCCGGAACTAAACTGTTTCGGTCAACACTTTCTCCCTGGTAAAATTGATCGGCGCATCTTCTTGGCAGCTGTACATTGAATTCTTTAAAAACATATTGGAGGAACCCTGAACAATCAAATCCTTGAGGTGTAGTTCCGCCCCATTTATAAGGAGTTCCAATAAAATTTTTGGCATAATCGACAATATCCTCATTTTCTGCGGCAATTGCGGTAGTTTTAACCATAAACAGAAACGGTATCGAAAGCATAATGGCTAATATTACCCGTGCAGCTTTTTTCATGGTTATGTATCCTCCTGTGAAAGCTTATGTATATTCCTGCCAATTAATTATGTAATTTGTAAGTATAGTAGAATTTTACAACAAACTTAGACAAATAACTATTTCAGTAATCTTACAATTGTCGAATAATATTACATTTTGATTACAATTGTAAATTCCCGTCAGGTTCTAAAATAAAAAGGGCTGATCTAAAAGGTAAAAAACTGTGTACCTCTTAGATCAGCCTCTATATTTTTTCAAGAATTTTATTTAGATTCAGACAAATGTTTACTTTTTTAGCTAAATTCAGGCCAATTGACTTGAACCTCGTCACCTTCAATTTTTTCTAATGTTCTATATTTAAATGGAACAAGGTCTTCTTCCTTTTTATTTATAAATTCCTTAGCTATTTCAAAGGGAATTAAATCGAACTGGTTCTCATTTTCTGAAATAAAATAAGCGCCAATGATTTGCCCTTTTTTCTTAAGATCAAGATGCAGGAAAGCCGGGAAGTAAGTTTTATCCTTTGCTTCTAAAACAGCTTTAGCTGTAACTGTACCATCTTCTTCTTGCTCAACAGCATCATTACTGATCTTTTCAAGAACTTTTACAGCCCAGCCTTGCTTTTTGTAGCCCCCGATAATTTTAGGAGGGTTTTTCTTTAATTGTTCCATTATATCTTTTAAATCATTAGATTGTTCCATCGGTAACCAATACTCCCTCCATTGTTCTGAATAGTTTTATACACATTGCAGAACGACGCGATTAGACAATTTCAACATACTTTATCATAATAAACATAAATGCCCCATATGTAAACTATTCCACCGAATAGAGTAGCATAATTATTAATATTCTGCAAAAAATTGCCACAAAGTGAATCATTGACAATTATACAGTAGTACAAATAAAAGCGATTAACAATGCAAAATAAATGGAAATAGGTTAATCGTCGAGAAAAAAATTAGGATGTTCACCTAGAACATCCCAGAAATTTATCAATAAACTGCTTGTATTTGATCAATAAAGATTTGCCCTTTGTTTTTGTTTGAGTCATTAACTTCCATATAGCGAATAGGTACTTCTAATTTATATGGGGCTTTTAATCCTGCCGGAATTTGTGCCTCTACATACTTCCATCCAGTCCAATCTAAATTTTTTGTGAAATCTAATTGAATTTCTTTATTATCAGCGTCCTTTAACTGCGCCCGAAGCCAATGGCCTTTAGCATCTCCATAAACCCACATACCGATTTTCTTAGGAGTCCCTATTATTTCGATAGGTGTTATTTTTTGTGCATAAACCCCAGAAGTACCTGTTTGGCCAATAAAGTCATAAACGACTTTTAATGATTGTTTTCCTTGTTTCACAAAGTTTTTCTCAGGCATAACCTGAACATTGGAGTAACGGGCTCCAGTTGCCTTCCAATTACTTAAATCCCCTTCAAAATCTTCTATAATCAAGCTTCCCGGATTTCCAACTATTACATTTAATTGGGCTTTGACAGAACCATATGAAACAGTAATTGTACCGAAACCATCTTTTGTTCCTGCTTTAAAGATGCCTTTTTCTACTTTACCCAATTGGTCTGATACTTGATAAGAAAACACAGCCGGATCTGCCACAATTTTTTGTCCTTTAAAGTATCCTTCAGCAGGTATACTTAATGACCCTCCCTTTTCTACTACAATCGTATTTTGTTTTAACTTGATAGAATCGATTGTATTCACCAAGTTTACAGTGACATTTGCTTTTATTGAACCAACAGATGCTGTAATTATACCTTTTCCAACTTTATTGGCAGCTGTAAATGAGCCGTCCGCATGAAATTTCCCAATGTTTGACGACCAAATGATCGGATCTTTAATAGCCACAACATCATTCGCTTTATCCAATCCCTTTACAGAGATGTTTAAATCCTTATAGGTTGCACCTGCAAATAAAGTTATTTCATTAGGATTTAATAATAATGTATGAAGTGGACCTGCTTTCCACAATCCAACGATGAGAAGTGCATTGGAAACAGGTCTTTCTTTTCCATCTGAAGGTTTATTGACGACACTAGTTTCCAAATCGCCTGGCTGTCTTACTACCATTGTGGATGAACCACCGCCATCAAAAGTCATCGCTTCCACCGCACCAAAATCTTTCATGACTTTCGCCAATTCAGAGAGGGTAACACCAACACTATGGCTTTGCCGCCCATCAATAACTACAACAAATACTGAACCATCCTGCTTAATTCCAATGGCAGTCCGAGGATGGGCCCCGGCTATATTAAAACTTTGAGCCTGTCCGTTTTTAACAAGATGATATCTCCCTCCGATGGCTTGATCGACTTGATCCCATTCAGGTTTATCATAAGTAAGGGTAATTTCGACCCGATCCCCTGGCTTTAATGTCTTCAAATATTCGCTTCCGGCAGCATGTCCGGACAGTATCCATTCACCTTTATTCAAAGTATTGCTGCCTTTGCCTACAATAACCTCTTTCACATCCGCAGTTACAGTATTATTGCCATTCAGCTTTCCATTAATATTAGTAAGAACAACCTCCGTTCCTAAGTCATTCGTCCCTGTATTGTTCGAAAAATATGGAGTATACAAGACGATATGGCCAGCAAAACGCCGCTTGTTAACAGAATTGATTAGCTTCTTTTTTTCCCCGTTTACAGTCATTTCTATGGTAATGTCGGGATTGCCAATCATCGCTTTGCCTGATGGGCTTACCCCAAAAATAGTTCTCTCATTGATAGGAGTTGTATTGGTTGTTAAAATTTCACCATTATGTACAGTTAAGTCAGTGGGTGCTCCGTTTTTATCAAAGTAGTCGCCATTCACCCCTGCAATGACATAATGTCCATCAGCCTGTTTGCGGTTTGCCATGCTTTTGACAGTCTCAAAGCCGATTATTTGGTCTTTCGCAAGCGTTGTTTCAAAAGTAATTTGCGATGATTTCTGGTCTACATCAAGTTTGTAAATCTCTTGCTTTCCACTATTGCTGTTAACGGATAGTTCAGACTGTGTAACTCCGGGAGCGATTACTTTCGATTCCTCTTTCGTTACCGAACCAATTGATAATTTTGTCCTGTAAAGTTCTGGATTTACCAACTTTAGTTTATGGAGAGAAGGAGTCTTATATTGGACAGATCCCTTCACATTCGTTACAAAATAAGGACCCCCTACTCCATATTGCCCTCCATACATGGAATCATATTGATAAACCCTGTACTGTTCACCAGGTTTTAGGACTCGAACAAAAACCAGCTTATTATTATGATCTCTTTTCCAAAGATTAACAGGTTTTAAGATAATTAATTTCCCAATCTGTCCTTTCACAAGCTGCATCCCTTCCCAGTATACAACCGGAGCAGCAGCTTTTGCCTTTTCGAAATGATCCCCTGAAAAAGGACTAATTAGAACCGTTAAGACGAACAATAAACTGATAAAGATTTTTCTCTTCATTATTCCTCTCCTTCACTCTAAAACTTCCAAATAAATACTATAAATCTATTATACGACAAATGTTTTAAGTTTTTTCCTCAATTTCTACAAAATTGGAATAACAATTCCAAAAAAAAGAAGGGGCTGACTCATAAGCCTAGGATCAGACCCCTCCAACATATAAATTGCATTGTCGGAGGAAGTCAGACCCTTATGAGTCCGCCCCTTTTTCAGTTTGATAGGAAGATCCGCTTACCAACCAATTTATGGAATCTTCTCTACATAAGACGAAGATCATTTTCAAAAAGTTTCGTATTTTACTGCAAGTTTTGAAAAAATGTATAGGTTAAAGGCGCTTTCTTTTTTAATTCGCTTTTTGTCGTATCATTTAAGTAGTACATGGCAAAAGCTTCGGCAAAATACTCTTCTGGATAATTTGTAAAGTATTGATTTTCACCAAAAAGATTCAAACATTCGCTCTTCCATATTTTCTTGAAGCTTTCTGTTTGTGATATTCTCATATAAACAATTGAGTCTAATGAATGAGCCGTTTCATGTAATTCTAAATTAACCGAACCATGCCCTTTTCCATAATCACTGTACCCGATGCGAATGGCAACTGTTTCTGATCCTCCAATTCCGGGAACATCATCCCAGGTTTTATTGGTTTTCTCCCATCCCCGCGGTACTTGCCCTTTGAGATATGCAAATTCCGGCAAACTAGTAATAGGTCCATCTATTAGTTTAATTTTTATGTGTTTTGCGTTTAATTTAGCCAACATACTGGCAGGCAGTTTAGAAAGCCTGGATTTAATCAATTGAACATCCGGGTCATATAAATGGTTTTTTGGAACGACCACAATTTGTTCCAACAAACGATCTTGTTCCAAAAATGGATTTTTTTGGACAAACTTCTGTAATTTTTGTTTAGAAGGAGTTTCATATAAAACGTGGTCTTTTATGTTTGTAATAAAATACGAGCCGCCGACGCGATATTGTTTTTTTATTGCATCATAGCCGTAAACCCGAAATTTTTCACCAGGCTGCAAGACTCTAACATAAATTAATTTATCTCCATTGCGTTCCCAAAGGTTGATAGGCTTTTTAATGGTAACTCTTCCAATTTGCCCTTGAACTAGCTCTGAACCATCCCATAAGGTATTTGCTGAAACAGGACGGGTGAAAAGAGGCAGAGCCATTAGGATTATTATAAACATTAGGGAATATTTCTTTATTTTCAATGTGCTTCTGCCTCCTTCAGAGATTAATAGGGTTGAAAGAAGTTTTCAGTATAGTAAGGAACTTTTGTCTTGGCTTGAAACTGGACGCCTATACCAACATGTGTGTAATCAGGATTCAAAATATTTTTCCGGTGGCCTAATGAATTCATTAATGCTTCGTGAGCGAAAATACTGCTTGGATATCCCATAGCAATGTTTTCACCGGCCGTCCAATATCGAATTCCTTGTGCTTCCATCCGCTGAAAAGGGTCCTGCCCTTTTAAGTTCACATGGTCAAAAAAGTTATGGGTTGCCATATCCAAACTGTGGTTTCTTGCTGATCTTCTTGCTCGTTCATCCCAGTTTAAAGGAGCCAGTCCATGTTTTACGCGCTCAGCATTTGTTAAATCAAACAATTGCATTTCGAATGCTTGCTGCAAGGAAGCAGACGGATAACCGTAATAGCCATGTTTTTTATTTTCAAGGTTTGATGTAATGACTTGTACAGCCGTTACATTTCCTTTCATATGAACATCATAAAAAACAGTGATGTACAAACCGTTTTTGAGAAAAGTTTGCTGCTCTTCTGAATTGTCGACCAAATAGTATATATTTCCTTTTAAAATGCTTGTTATAGGTTTGCCCAAAGCTTCTCTAACTTCTTGTTTGGAGGAACCGATATAAACTCCATGCGTTTGATAATTTCGGTAATTTGAAAAGACAAATTCCACTCGGTTCTTTACATAACCAATGATATAAAACTGATCATATTGATTGTGGTAAGTATACCAGTTGACTCCATATTCACTTAGCGATACTCTTTTTTCTTTTCCTAGTTTTTTTTCAACAGAAGCTTTCGTTTCTCCTATTTGAACGCTTAGTTTTGACTTTTCAATCGCCTGTTTCTTGCAAGCTAGTTGAGCGAGCTTCGTTTTTGACGGTGTTTCATATATGATTCTATTATCCCTATCTACATAATACCCGTTGCCAACGCTGAGTTTCCCAGGTTTAAATGAATAAATTCTGTAACTTTGTCCTGCTTTCAGCGTTCGGGAAATCTTTTGGCGCGCCCCTTCCAATTTATATAGCGGGGTATCCTTTAAAACATGCAATCTGCCAATCTCGCCTACTTTTAATTCTGCACCGTTCCACCAAATGGTTGTCTTTGGTCCAATGCTTAAACAGGGATCCGCAGCATATCCATCAGAGTCTGGAAATAGAAGCCATAAAAATGAAGTTAATAAAAAAGTGGCCAGCAAAACACCCTTAAAACCAGATTTTCTTACCATATCGAGCTCCTCCAATCCATTCCCACTTCTATTCTCTATTTTATAAAAATATCAACTCGTAGTATAGTAAAATATTAGGGGTCTGGCCCCTACTTTAGTAGGGGCCAGACCCCATGTTATAATGTGTGGGTTGAGACTTATCTTTTTGAACAGGTGGAGTTGGCATGATTTTTAATTCTTATGAATTTATTTTTGCTTTTTTGCCGATTACTTGGCTGGTTTTCTTTTTATTAAATAAACTTGAGCTTTTTAAACTCTCAACCATTTGGCTGGTTGTAAGTTCTCTTTTTTTCTACAGCTGGTGGAATGTTGCCTATTTGCCGCTTATACTAATCCTTATGATTTTTAATTATTTATTAGGCTCTGTTTTAAGGAAATCAAATTCCGGCCGTCGTGCCCGATATTTGTTAGTTTTCGGAGTCGCTGTTAACCTTGCTGTACTTTGTTACTTTAAATATTATGACTTTTTCATTTCAAATATTAATTTTGCATTTCATACAAACATCCCATTATTGCATCTGACTCTGCCTTTAGCAATAAGCTTTTTTACCTTCCAAAAAATAGCTTATTTAGTGGACTCTTACCGAAAAGAAACTGAGCAATATAATTTTTGGAAGTATGCCCTGTTTGTCGTTTTCTTCCCTCAGTTAATCGCTGGGCCCATTGTTCACCATAAAGAGGTAATACCTCAATTCTCCAAAGCTTTAAAGGTACTAAATGTTGAAAATGTCTCAAAAGGGATCTTTATTTTTACAATTGGTTTATTCAAAAAGGTGGTCATTGCAGATACTTTAGCTGCATGGGCAACGGCTGGCTTTGACACAGCTGGAAAGCTGACTTTCATTGATGCCTGGATGACTTCTCTTTCTTATACGTTTCAATTATATTTTGATTTTAGCGGTTATACGGATATGGCAATTGGGGCTGCACTTTTATTTAACATTCGGCTGCCAATTAATTTTAATTCCCCTTACAAAGCCGTTAACATTCTGGATTTCTGGAAAAGATGGCATATGACTCTTACTAGATTTCTTACCAAATATTTGTATATCCCGCTTGGAGGAAATCGGAAAGGGACGGTCCGTACCTATATAAATGTTTTGATCGTGTTCTTTTTAAGCGGTTTATGGCACGGTGCCGGCTGGACGTTTATTTTTTGGGGAACATTGCATGGAATCGCTTCATTGGCAAATCGATTCTGGCAACAATTAGGTTTAAGAATGAATAAGTATCTTTCCTGGTTTTTGACTTTTCAATTTGTGAATGTTGCATGGGTATTTTTTAGAGCAAAAACATGGGAGGATGCCATAAAAGTATTAAAAGGAATGGCCGGTCTAAATGGTTTTGTTTTGCCGGAAAAATTTGCTGGAATGTTAGGTTTTCACGGTATTACTCCTGTTAAAGAAATGGTTCTCTCTACTATTACAGGGACCTCGATCATTTACATGTTTGTATATATCATCATTATTTTTGTCATTGTCCTTGCCTGCCGAAATTCAGTTAAACTAATGGATGATCTTAAACCTAATTGGCAAATGGCCTTCTTTGCAAGTGCACTTTTCATGATATCGATTTTTAATATGACAAAGGTTAGTGAATTTTTATACTTTAATTTTTAGGTGGTACTGATGAACTCTTTTCGCAAGTGGCCAATAAAATTTTTTGTCTCCTTCTGCCTTTTGCTGCTAATATTTGGTTTGCCTATTATGGCATTTAATTATATGGTTGATCCTTTGTGGATTTTTCAACACGATAATAAATGGAATGATATCCAACAAGGTTTTAACGAACGCCAGCAAAAAGTGAATAAATTTACTTTTTCAAATAAAAAATACGATGCCCTTCTCCTGGGAAGCAGCCGTTCGACTTATATTAACCAACATGACTTTAAAGACTTAGATGTTTTTAATTTTGCAGTAAGTTCTATGTATGTTGAAGAATATAAAGGATATATTGATTATGCTAAAAAAGTAAACGGGGGGCCTTTTGATTATATATTTCTCGGATTAGATTTTTTTGCTGCAAATAAAAACAGAAAGTTAAGCAGTGAGAAACCTGAATTCTATATTGATCAAACAAATAGTTATATGTATAGGGCTAAGTCGATTGCTTCGTTTGATACGTTAAAAAAAGCCTGGCCGATTTTTCTGTCATCGGTGAATAATAAACCTGTATTTATTGACCATCGATACTATGACAGGAAAAATGTTGCATATCCCTTTCCTGTATCTGATGAGTTAAGGCAAAAAAGGATAGAAACAAACATCTATGAGTTTTTCAAAAACGATGAACGTTTTATATATGATCCAAATATTAAAAAAATGCTGGAAGAGCTTGTTCGGAGCAACCCTGGCACAAAATTTATCGTGTTTACGACGCCTGTTACGCTGCCGCGATTTGTGGTCGAATTGCAAAATGAGGATTATTGGAAAGGATATGTACAGTGGCTTTCTGATTTAACAGATGTTTTTGGCACTGTCTACAATTTTATGGATATCAACGAAGTCACTGTTGATGAAAAAAATTTTATAGATTCACATCATTTTGTTCCGGAGATCGGATCGAAAATTGTGGATTTCATATGGAACAAGAGAGAGAATGCTGAATCGCAAGACCCGTTCGCATTTGGCAAGGCAGTAACAGCAGATAACAAAGATGAAATGATTTCTAAAATTAAAAATGACATCAGCTCCTATTCCGATGCTGCTTATGATTATTTAGAACCTGTTTCAGGGGAAAAACCTTTTTATACACAAGAAAATTCTAATGCTGAAGCGTTTGCTTCATCTGATTGGAATGAACAGGTTGTTCCACTTCATTTGCTTGGAGCAAAAGGAGATTTTGAGGTTTCTTCGAATGGTGAAAATTTGGTAAAACTATCTCCTAAACATACAAGTCCGGGCAATATCATTCAATTTGGCTACGATTTATCAGAACTGACCGGCTCCCACCATACAAGAAAAGATAAAGTAACCTTTATTGTATCACTGAAAGGAAACGTTGCAAGAAATGGAGATGTGCAGTTATTTATACAAGATCGGGTAAATGGCAAGTGGGAAAGAGCATCCTTTAATACGATTTTAGATAAAAAGCAAGCTCGGTCCTTTAAAATTTCAAAGAAAATCCGTAATGGAGCAGACTCCATCTTAATTGGAATCCGCTGGCAAAACCAAAAATCTTCCGACGAATGGCTCGAAATCGAAAAGGTGAAAATTTTTTGAAGGGCCTGGCCCCTACTTTAGTAGGGGCCAGACCCCTTCTTTTGACCCCTTCTTTTATGCTAAAATATGGTTAGTTTAGAAAATTATATTAATAAGGGGTCGGAATATGAATAAAAAGGCAACGAGAAAAAAGTTTTTTGGGTCAGCTGGACTAATTGTTTTCAGCTCTTTACTACTAACTTCTCCTTTTCCGGTGTTGGCCGTAGAAAATAATTTAACAGAGAATGTTTCAATTGAGTTGGATGATAGTCAAATACCTGTAGAAAAGCCGGTTAAGCCTGCCAAAAAGCTCGATGTAGATACAAATGCAACGTTTACCAAAATAGGTCCACAGGTTTTTAATGGAACCGCTCTGGCAGCTGCATTTGGAAAATCGCCTGATAACCAGCCTTATATGTACGTGCTGCAACACGGCACACCATCAGCATTAAGTATTATTAATCTTGCTTCCGGAAAGACTGAAAAAATTTTTACTCTGGAAAACTCAACAAGTGCATGGGGTATAGATGTAGATGAAAATCAAAAAGTCTGGATTGGAGGAACTTCTTCCGGACATCTATATGAGTATGATCCACAATCCCAAAATCTGAAAGATTATGGAAACGTGTTAAAGCATGGCCGCGATACAGCCATTTTAGATCTTGATGCAGCCGGCGGAAGAATTTACGGCTCTACAGCTTATGAAGGAACGGTTTTTTCATACATACCTGAAATCGGTGAACGTATAGATTATGATCAAATAAGCAAAGGAAAACAATTTGCGAAAAGTGTATATTTTGATGATGAATTACAAAGTATTTTCATTGGGATCGGCTCTAAGGCTGAATTGATCCGATATGACATCCGCACAAAAATCCGGTATCGATTTTTGCCATGGGAATACCGAAATGAAAAATATATTTCCGATATTCAAATAGTTGATCAATACCTTTTTGCCCGCCTTGATCCAAGCCATAAGATATTAGTTTTTGACAAAAAAACGTTGAAACTTTTAGACGTAATTGATGCTACTTCTAAAACGATTTCTGCTAAATCTCCGGATGGAGACCGTGTTTTTTATACAAATAATGGAGAACTTTACGCTTACAATTACAAATCAAAAGAAATTGTAAAAATCAAGGCTCCATTAAAAGGTATGGATGCGATCAACCTTGGTTTTGTGGAATTAAACCAAAAGGAATATCCAGGCTATACACTTGTTGGATTACTTAGCAACAATGGAAACTATTTCCTCTATAACTTGCAAACCGGAAAATTTTCTTTAGAAAAAATCAATCTTGCCCAGCTTCCCGTCACTCTGTATACAATGACAGAAAACCCGGAAAAGGATAAGATCATCATAAATGGATTTATGTCAGGAGGATTGACGGTTTACGACATTGAAACAGGAAAAACTACTGAGATTAAAGGGATAAGTCAAATTGAATCAATGGTATTCTTTAATAACAAACTATTCCTTGGTACCTATCCAAAAGCAAAATTACTGGAAATAGATTTGCCACGCGCCTGGAATAGCAGCAGCATTAAGGAATTACAGCGATACAGTGAACTTGGCCAAGAACGAACTACTGCTTTATTAGGAGTATCTGAAAACAACAAATTGTTTATCGGGACATATCCGGAAACAAGCACTGGGGGTGGACTGCTTTCAGTCTATGATCTTAAAACGAATAAAGCGATTAACTACGAAAATTATATTCCCGACCAGAGCATCATTTCGTTAACTAATTTAAACGGTTTTGTATACGGCGGAACGACTGTTTTTGCCAATCATAAAAAATCGGCAGAAAATGCGACTTTTTTCCGGTTCCCAATCAATAACCCTGGACAAAAAGAGAAAATAAAACTTCCTTTTAAAGCTACTATGGTTAATTCTTTAATTAACCGGAAAAACGACAAAACCATTTGGGGAATGGCCGATGGAAAGCTGTTTAAATACGAAATTGAAAGCGGAGATTTTGATTTTATCGAAATTGTTCCGGCGATCTCCGGCCGTTTTAAAAACGCGAAAATTCTTTTTGGGAATGATGGAAATATTTATGGAACAGTAGAAGGAATTCTTTTTAAAGCCAATCCGGACACACTAGATGTAACAATCCTGAAAAAAGAAGGCGCTCATGACCTGGCAATCGATAAATACGGAAACCTATACTTCCGCAACGAAGCAGACATGTGGAAATACCATTACCAAGAAGAAGGGTCTGGCCCCAACTAAAGTTGGGGCCAGACCCCTACTTTTGACCTATTTTTATTCGTCGGATCGTTCCATTTCAACAAATAGTTGGTAGTTTTTGGCAGATGGGCTTTCAAAATAGGAGAGGGTTTTTTCGGTGGTGATAAATGGGAGTACAGAGGTGTCAAAATAAGCAATATAACTGCTCCAAAGAAAATCTTGAGCCTTCTCTGCCATTCCTGCCTCCATCGGGTTGCGATGAATGTACCGGCTGGCTTCTAAGAAATAGGTTAAACTATCAATTAGTTTAGCAGCAAATCGGCCTTGAAAAACGTGTCCGGATAATTGATGGCGATGGTTAAAATAGATTGCATAACGAGTGTGAAGCAGGCGGATTATATCAGATGGAGGAAATTGATCCGTTTCTAAAAGAAGATGAATGTGGTTTGTCATAAGGCAATAACAGTGAAGCTTAAAGGGGTATCTTTCTCTTACTTTTAACATTTGTTTCAAATAAACTTTTCGGTCCTCGTCATCATAAAAAATAGGCAGTTTTCTAATTCCCCGGCTCATAATGTGGTAAGTGGCGCCAGGATACCATTCTCTTCGTTTTCTTACCATAAATTCACCTCCTCTTATTGATCTATTCGACAAAAAATTACTTTATCCTGCAAATGTAAAGGGCCTGGCCCCTACTTTAGTAGGGGCCAGGCCCTTTACAATTTTTTTATTGGAATTGAATGCTTAAGGTGTATGGCGTTAAGGTTGTATGGCCGAATGTATCTCTGACTTTGATGTGGTAAGTGCCTTTCTTCAAATGGAAGTATAGGACTTCACTGTCCCCTTCAGGATAGATGTCTGATGATACGATCTGTTTGCCGTTTTTATAGATAGATATGACACCGTCAACTTCAATACCAGCAGACAACTCAATTTTACCCTTCGTGTCCTTATCGAGTTTTAGAACATACCAGTCTTCATCGCCATATGGAACTCCTGCATTAAGGTAACCGGCAGCCTTCAATTGCTTGCTGCTTATTTTTTTAAGCCCCAGCGGCTTAGATGGAATATTATTCTTCACTACTGAACCCTTATCTTCATCATTTTGATTTACCGGCCCAATGGTAAGCTTATAAGGCAATAAAGTCAACGGAAGATTTCCATCTACAAAACCATTAACAATGATAATGTAATTCTTATTCTTCTCTGCTTTAAATGACCCAAATGTCGTTCCGTTTAAAAAGCCATTTTCAATATTTTGGACTCGATCATATTCTTTCTCATCAAGTTTGCGGTTCTTATTAACGTCTTCAAAAACAGCAGCCATACCATAAAAAGGCTTGATCAACTCTTTTGGATATTTGGATCTCCATTTTTGATCAACTGCTTTTTGCTCTATCGACACCCCGTAAACCTGATTGCTCTTTGATTCAAGATAGAATACGTCTTGATCGTTCGGCATGGCAAAATTTCCTACAACCACTGATCCGGGCAGATTTTTAATATTTTCTAAACTATCATTATCCTCATGCTTATCTTGCGGATTTTTCAGAATTAATTTTGAATGAAATTTGTACGGGTTAAATGAAATGTCGCCATTTAAATTATTGACACTTAACTTAATATAATATGTTTCATCCTTTTTAAGGCCCGTTATTAATTTTTCGTCAACAATAGCATCATTCCAGCCCCAGTTTACATTAGAACCAATTTCATTTAAAGATTTTATGGTTTTACCATTCTCATCTTTTTCTTCTTGAATTTGATAGATTTCCATCATTGGAATGCTTGCTTCATTTTTTGATAAATCAAACTCATAGATTCCCGTTTCTTTCGGAGTGACAGCAAACCAGTCTTCATCTTCAAACGCTTGTAGGTAGCCGCTTGCTTCATTTCCTATTTGGTAAGATTGAGAACCTTCTTTAATCATTTCAACATTATCAATCTCTTCCTCAGATTTGCTAGATTCCACAATAGCCTCTCTCTGTTTATCCAGTTGTTTTTCAGCACCCGCATCTTCTTCATCATTCGAAATCGGGAACATATCTTCATCCGGTGGAATTACTTTTCCTTCAACTTTTAAATCATATGGAACCAAAGAAGATTCAGGCACTTGCTCTTCATCAAGCATATCGAAATTCATAAAATAGTCATACATGCCAAAATAGTTTTCCACTTTGTTTGAGATTCTGATTATATACTCCGTTTCTGGCATTGCCGTAAAAGTTAAGGTTTCTCCTTCACTCTTGCCTGCATTGTTTGAGTAAAATGCCGGTTCAATCGGATTCTTGCCAGTAAGCATTTTTTCTAAATAGGCTTTCTTCTCTTCTTCCGACAATTCGGAATCATCAGGCAATGAAAATTGATCGGCCGTATAGACGCTAATACTTGTATCTACACCTGGCAAGGCAGATAAGTCTACTTTAATAACTTGTTGTTCCTTGACGGAAAACTTGTAAAAATCATCGTCGCCATCTTGCCCCACTAAAGTAAAATTTTTATTGGAATGATACGGAAGTTCAATATTTAGCGGTTTTTGAATATTGCTTTCATCCACCGGTTTTTCTGAAGTTTTTTCGACAGTAAGCTTATATTTTGAAAGAGCCCTGCCGGAATCATCGAAGCTTCCATTTACATCCTTGACTCCAAAAACAAGGGTACCTGAGTAAGGGGCTTCGAATAGTTTCCCTTCCGTTTCTCCTTCTCTCACTTTGTTAATATCAAGTAAAGTTTTTCCATTCGGAGAATATAGATGCACCATAAGTTTATAGTCGTATTGAGGTGCTCCTTCTAAAATAAACTGAACTAACTCTCCTTTTTTCACTTCCGTTTTATACCATTTTTCCTCAAATGGCTTCGTAATTGAACCTTTTAAATCCACTTTGTTTGTTAACGAGACAGATTCTGCTTTATCTAAAATTTCTTTTTCTGTCCATGTTCCTTTTGTCAAAGGCGGAAGCTTTTTCATGTCGAATTGAAGAGCAGCAACAGGGTTGACTAATCCATTTCCATATTTAATATCAAATCCTTTATCTCCGAGATCTTCAGAAGTGTGTTCTAAAATATATTCTACCTGCAGCGGTGTCAGCTTAGGATATTTTGATAGCAAAAGAGAAGCAACACCAGCAACCATCGGGGAAGCCATTGATGTTCCGCTCAGTTTCCGATAGCTTGATTTCTTCTCATATTCATAGATTGTACTGTAAACTTCTTCACCGGGTGCAACTAGATCGACAGAAGTTCCATAAGTTGAAAAATCAGAGAGTTTCTTTTCATTATTAATAGATCCTACACTAATCACACCTTCATATGCAGCAGGATAGTTTAGAGTGTTATCTCCTGTGTTGCCAGCAGCCGCAATGACTACAACATTTTTTTCAGCAGCCTTTTTTAATGCTTCTTCAATTATTGGAGAAGGCATTGGCCCGCCAAGACTCATATTTATGACTTTTGCACCTTTTTCAACTGCATAAAGAATCCCTTGGGCGATTGCGTAGTCGGAAGCAATCCATTGACGGTCAAACACATCAATTGGGAGTATTTTTGCATTTGGATTTACACCATATCCGCCTATGCCGTTGTTTTTATTGGCTGCAATAATTCCGGCCACATGTGTACCGTGAAAATCCGGTGTACCTTGATTCATCGGATTGACTGCGTTGTAGCCCGGTAAGATGCGTCCTTTTAAGTCAGGATGATTAACGTCAATGCCCTGGTCGATCACTGCAACGATAACCTTATTTTTCCCTGCAAGTTGTTGGGCTTTTTCTAAATGAAGCAAGTCTATTTGGTACTGTTCGCTTATTTTGGGATCTTTTAAAGAAAGTGGTTTATAAAAAGCACTAGGATTTACAGAAACAACCTGGCTGAAATTTTGATATTTTTTAATGATATTATGTAGGTTCTTTTTATCCTTTACCTTGACAACAGCATAATTTAAATCTGAAAACTGCTTAATTAAGATGCCGCCGGCGATCTGGTGCTCCTTTTGTGTAAGCGGTTTCTTAAATTTGATAATTAACGTATCATCACTTAACGCAGGTTTTTCAGTTTGGTCCAATTTTTTTTGCAAAAAAGGCTGATCGGTTTGAATTGCTGCAACACCGGGCTGTCTACTAATCTTTGATTCAGCAGAAACCGCTAGCGGCGCTAAAACACTACTTGCAGCTAAACCAAGTCCAGCTGCTAATGCGGCATGCTTGGCCCATTTTTTCATCTGGCTCCCCCTCTTTTAAATTTTTAATCTATTAAAATTATAAAACCACACAAAAGAGTGCACAGCAAGTTTTTCCATTCGACAAAAAATGGGGCCAGACCCCTACTTTCGTAGGGGTCTGGCCCCGCCTTTTTACCTAGAAAGAAACCCTTTAAGGATGGGTTTCCATATTTCTTCTTTTTTAAGTCTTTTTAGTTCTTTTTTGCTTATTTCATCTGCTTTTAATGGGGTGATAAAGGATGGGCCTTCTCCTCTTTGAATTGCTTTTGGATTTGTGATGATCAATTCTCCTTTTTTCAATCCCTCTTTAATTTCAGTTTTTCCGTTTGCTTTCATGCCGACGGAAACTTTACGTTTTTCGAGTTTTCCGCTTTTATTAATGATATAAATAAACGAACCAGCTTTTTCTTTCACTAAAGCATCCGGAGGAACAGCAACAGCTCCATTCACTTCTTTCGTTACAACCGTTACATTAACATGTGAACCGAACAGCGGTTTTCCGGCATCTTTTGTTTCTAACCGGACTGTAAAAGGATAACGGCTCGCTTTTTCCACCGCTGGTTCACCTTCAGGAAATTCCTGGACCTTATAAAGGATTCCCTCGACTCTTTTCTTGAAAAACCCGGATGACACATAAACCTTCATTCCAGTGGACACCTTTTTCATTTCTTCTTCATTGAAAGTCCCTTTAACAGAAGGTTCTTTAGAAACAACCGTCACAACAGGATTTTTCAAATCTTCTCTCACCTTTTCTACAACCCCATCTAAATCACTAACAACCGTCATCTTCCCTGATTCGTTATCCAGAACCTTTAGCTGCTCCTCATACTTTTTTACTTCTTGCTCTAGTAAGTCCTTTTCCAGCTCTTTTTCATATATATCTCTTTCAATACCGGATAAAATCGATTTTTCAGAGTGTTTTTCTTCTTTGTCAAATGTTAAAGAATCCCGATAATCCTTCAATTGATTGATATGATCTTCTAAACTAGTAATCTGGTTTTCAACTTTTTCCTTTTCAATTTCTATTTTTTTAATTTCCTCCTCGATATCCGATGTCATGTATTCAAATAGCGGAGTCCCTGATGTCACCACTTCTCCCTCGTTTACAAGAAATTTATTAAACGCTCCTGTATGGTTATCAAAATAGAAATGGTGTTCTTCAAGAGGCGCAACGACTCCGGAAGTATGAAATATTTGAGAAAGATTTTCTTTTTTTGCAGGATCCCATCTTTCAATAAAAGCGGCCCGAACAATTTTACTGTCCTTTTTTAAAATTAAAAACAAGTTTCCCGTTATAAAAACAATCAATAATGCGATTAAAACACCACGTTGCCATTTTCCCAATGAAGTCACCGCCTTTACATCAGTTTCTGAAGCCCAAGATAAGATAATGCGGCTGCCAAACACCAGCCGATCAGGTTAAGAAGGATAACAATTGCTAGAAGAAGTTTTGGATTTTTATCAGTAATGGCTTTCAACATTTTATATTGAATGACAATCCCTAATACAGAAAAAATTGAGATCGTACCGGAGAAATGTATCAGCCATTGATGATCCGTTATGTATTGGGTTATTACTCCAAGAGACAGTGGAGAAGATTCCGCACCGATTCCAAGTGTTATTTGAAAAGGAGTAAGTATTACTTTTTCAGCTATTAAGAAAAACAACACAAATGCCTGCATAACTAGCAATTTGCGAAATTCCGCTTCAAATAAAGCCCAATAAATGAGAGCAGGAAGAAAAAGAACGACTGCCGCATAAAAAATCCCCCAAAGACATTGGCCTATTATGACTAATAATTTATAAGTCTCAAATTCATTCCTGCTAAATTCTGTTATATATTTTGATAGAAACTCAGAGCCTATTCCGAAATACCCGCCAATAAAAAAAACAAGGCCGCTTGCGAATATTAATAGCAGAAGCCTAACCCATAACCCCTTAATCACTTCTGCTTTTTCTAATTGATATAAATAGGTTTTTGGTTTGAGGATTCCTTTAAAAAGCCGCATGCGATAAATCATAATCCGCTCCTCCAAACTATATTCAGTGGTTTTATTATATATCGAATATTGAAATTAATGCCAGAAAAATGGCGAAAGAAGGGGTCTGGCCCCTACTTTAGTAGGGGCCAGACCCCTTCTTTTATACTAGGCCGGCCGATTGAGTAATATTCGATATAATGTTTTTTTACTTCCTCTAATTTGTAACAATTCCTTCCATCGAAGACGACTGGTTCCTTCATTAGCTTTGCAAATGTGTCAAGAGGCAGATTTTTTATTTGATCCCATTCCGTAACGATAAAAACAGCGTCTGCTTGGTCCAAGGCCGATTCAATCGTTTCAACGTATGTTATTTTATCACCAATAAATTTCTTCGCGTTTTCAATTGCAATTGGGTCATAGGCAACAACCACTGCGCCTTCTTTCATTAGCCGTTCAGCCATGACTATGGAAGCTGCCTCCCGCATATCATCTGTATTCGGCTTAAATGCCAACCCAAGCATCGCCACTTTCTTTCCTCGCAAACTAATAAAACGCTCAAGAGCAAGTTCCACTAACCTCACTTGCTGTTTATTATTGACATTAATAACCGCTTCCAACAAATCAAACTTATGCTCAACATCTCCAGCAATTTGCACGAGTGCCTTCGTATCTTTCGGAAAACAAGAGCCTCCATAGCCGATGCCGGCTTTTAAGAATTTCGAACCAATTCGCGAATCTAAGCCCATTCCATAAGCGACATCTTCAATATTTGCACCCAGCTTTTCACTAATATTCGCAATTTCATTAATAAAACTAATCTTTGTCGCCAAAAAAGCGTTAGATGCGTATTTAATCATTTCTGCACTGCGAATATCTGTTTTAAAAACTGGAATTCCAAACGGCTTGTTCACTTCTTCAACAATATTAGCAGCCCGCTCATTTTCAGCTCCGATGACAATGCGATCGCCGTAGAATGTATCATAAATTGCCGAGCCCTCTCGTAAAAATTCCGGATTCGAAACAACATCAAACTGCACATCATACTCTAAATGTTCCTGAATCCAACGTTTCACTTTATCATTCGTGCCAACCGGAACAGTACTCTTCGTCACAACAACAACACCATTGCGTATAATGTTTTCCGCTATATCTTTGGCGACTTGCTCAATAAACTGTAAATTAGCCGAACCATCTGCTCTCTGCGGCGTACCGACCGCTATATAGATCACATCCGCATCCGTAAACGCTTCTTGGTGGCTCGTCGTAAATGAAAGCCTGCCATTTTCAATATTTTTCTTCATTAACTCATCCAAACCCGGCTCAAAAATCGGTGAAATCCCTTGCTGCATCGTTGCTACTTTCCGTTCATCAATATCAATGCATGTGACACGATGACCGATATCAGCTAAACAAACCCCTGTTACTAAACCGACGTAGCCTGTGCCCACTACAGCAATGGTTTTCATTGAGTTCACTTTCCTTTCTAATCAAAAAGAGGCATCTCATTCTTCCACTACGTAAAAATTAATTCCGAGCCTGTTTGTATCCTTGAATCACTAAAATAATAATATTTTATGATGATACTAATTGGTTAATAATTGTTAATTTTCTGTAAAAAATTAAAACAAAAAAATTCCTACCTATTTATAGTCCCAAAGAACTTTCCATTCATTTTTTTCCTTTGCAACAAAAACATCCTGCTGTAGTTTAAAATTTCCGTATTTGCTTTTAAAAGATTGAGTGACAGGGATTTTATATACGATCTTCATGGGAGAAGATCCTTGAGCCATTTTCCAATTCTTTATTTTTTCTGGTTTCCCCAGTGTATAATCAAATGTTTCCACACCGAAATGATTCATAAATACATGGGCACGGTCTTGTATGTAAAGTCCTTTATCAAATTTTTCTTTCATGGATGAATGAAATAGATTCCATGATTTAGAGAATTCTCCTTCCTGCTCGTAACGATAGAATTTATCGACAACTTCTTTTGCTTGGCCCCCGGGTGAAAAAAATATAATTCTAACTAATAAAGAACATAAAATGAGAACTAATATGATCACGATTAGAAATCTATATGAAAACTTTCCAGACATTTTGAGCCTCGCTCCTTTAATAATGAGATTATTAAAGGATATGTGGCTGCTATTGAATTATTGAGCAGAATTTCAAAGATTAAAGCTCAATCTAAACCCATTTGGATCTGAGAAAAATGTTTCTCCGTAGTATGGTCAATTCGAACTGGTTCCACTTTAAATTATTGGAATATTTTACGAAAAAAGAGAAAAATGTTGAAAAATGATTGTAATTGCGATGATGTTTGTTTATCATTATAATAGAAATATTTGCCTATTTAACCAGTTTATTATTTTCCTATAACTGTTATCGATTTTAACAACTATAACTTGCTTAGGCGGTAATATAAAATGGTATTTGATGGCATCATATTATCGTTTATTGTTGGCTTTTTGCGAAAAGGGAATTTAAAAGCTATGTCACAGCTAAAAATAAAGTGGGGATGGGTCTTTCCGCTTTTATTGGCTATTCAATTTCTGATCTTTGCCTTTCAAAATGATGTCAAAATACTTGGACAGATAAGCGGATATATATATATCGTTGTTTATATTCTCGGAATGCTCTTTTTATTTATGAATCGGCACCACAAAGGATTTATGCTTATTTTAATCGGTGTGTTTCTAAATTTTCTCGTAATGGCTGTAAATGGAGGAAGAATGCCTGTTTCTTTAGAGGCTGCATCTGTTTTGGAACCAGGGTATTTAAAAGCACTTAAAGAAGAATTATACGCAAAGCACGCCATTTTAACTGAATCTACTAAGCTTGGGTTTTTGGGCGATATTATCCCATTAACGAAGCCTTATCCGCGGACCCAGATTATTAGCATCGGCGATGTAATTATGAACATCGGAATCTTCTTTTTCATCCAGCATTTAATGCTCGATCATATTAAGGAAAAAAAGACTGCCGACGCCACCTCCACCAATTTAAAAGGAGGTGAACCAAGATGAAGCGAGTTAAACTAACTGGCATTTTATATAATGCGATCATTATTGGCTCCTTAATTGTTGCTCTAACATCTGGATGTAAACTAGTCTAATAACCTGAAAGAAGGGAGAAGTTGTTATTTCAATAACTTCTCCCTTCTAAATAGTTTATAAATGCGAGTGAATGTAAAATGCAGGCATTAAAAAAAACATCTAATATTTATTTAATGATTGTTTCTTTTCTTGGGATTTCCTTATTTTTTTTAGTACACCATTTTCAATTCAACGCCTCATCTAAAATGGTGATCACTTTTGCTTTAATTGGAACTATTTTACTGCTAAATCATTATACAATCCTCATTCCACCAGAAGGAAATTCCCTTTCAATGGATTCTGCCATTTACTTGGCAAGCATCTTTTTATTTGGGCTAGACCTTACATTGGATGTGCTATTTTTAAATTCAATCATCTATGCTTCATACCATAGGAAGGTTGTCTGGTGGAAGCATGTCTTTAATTTTTCCATTTATTTTTTGATGATTCTTTCATCCTATTATCTTTTTATCCTTTGCGGCGGCGTAGTTGGAGATATCAATACAACGAACCTATTGCCATATATTCTTTCATTAAGCATGTATTTCATCCTAAATATGAGTCTTATGATTATTTATTTCTGGTTATCCGAAACCGAAAACTTGATTAATATCATAAGAGGAATAATAAATAAATCCTTTTTAGTAAGCTATTTTAGCATCCTTTTACTTGCTATTATTCTTGGTATTTTAATTGATCAAAAGGGACTTTTTGGCCTGTTTTTGTTTGTTTGCATTGCAATGTTATTATCGATCGCGTTCAACCAGCACTTTCAACTGTTTCAAGCCATTTCGAATAAAGCTAACAAGGATTATCTTACCGGATTAAATAATCATGGATACTTTAAAGAGGTATTGGAAAAAGAGGTTTCGTCTGCAAGGGAATCCGGACAGCCTTTAAGCATCGCCTTGCTTGATCTGGATGATTTTAAGAAATACAATGACTTATACGGCCATATTCAAGGAGATCATTTGCTTAAAGAGTTTGGCACTCTTTTAGAAACAGAGGTTCAAGCAAAAAATTATATCGCTGCCCGCTATGGAGGCGAAGAGTTTACTATTTTAATGCCAAATACGAATAGTTATGAAGCTTTATCCTTTTTGGACAGATTGCGGAAAAAGGCAAATGACACCTATGTGGAAGGAGTGGAAGCACTTCCTTACGGGTGTTTGTCGTTTTCCGCAGGGATCGTCGAATATCAACAAGGGACCTATAACACATCTGAACTGCTGAACAAAGCGGATCAAGCGATGTACTTTTCAAAAGCTCAAGGAAAAAATATGGTACATATATTTAATGAACAATCCGACTATTCGTTTGAAGAGTGTTTGTCAATTGAAAAAGAGCTTGAGGAAGCGGAACAACAATTAAAAATATTCCTTTCAAAAGATGTTTATACTTATCGTCATAGTAAACGAGTGTTCCAATATGCAGTCGATTTTTCGAGAAAACTTAATTTAAGTGATCATGAAAGGAAAATATTTACTTTAGGAGCATTAGTCCATGATATTGGAAAGCTGGAAGTTCCTCGGGATATTTTAAATAAAAAAGGAAAGCTCGATCCGCATGAATGGGAAATAACAAAAAAGCATGTCATTTGGGGAAAAGAAATCATTTCAACGAACAAACAATTAGAGGAATTGATCCCATTAGTTGAGCTCCATCATGAACGCTACGACGGGAAAGGCTATCCATATGGATTAAAAGGAGAAAACATTCCAAAATTAGCCCGGCTTTTGTGCATCATTGACTCGTTTGATGCGATGACAACGGAAAGGCCTTACCAAAAAACAAAAACCTTTGAAGAAGCAATTCAAGAATTAAGGGCCTGCTCAGGGAATCAATTTGATCCAAAATATGTTGAACCATTTATTGAATTAATTGAGCAGCACTATCTCGTCAAAGAAGAAAAAGTTTTGACATAGTTTAATAAACCAAACAAAAGAGCGGGAAACGCTCTTTTGTTGTGACATCCACCTCTGTTCATGGCTAACTCTATCAACTATTCTTGATCATAAGAATTAAGCGCATTGACAGCATGGGCAAGGGCAGAACCTGCTTTTAATGCTGTTGCTACAAAAATGCTTTCTGCCAACTCTTCTTTCGTTGCCCCTTGTTTCTTTGCTCCGGTCGTATGTACATCAATGCAATACGGGCATCCTGTTGTATGAGCTACCGCTACCGCGATAAGTTCTTTTTCTTTTGCACTTAATACTCCATCTTTCATTGACTTTGAATCAAAATCAATGAAGGAAGCGAATGCATCACCCGATAACTTGGAAAACTCTTTAATTCTAGCAAAATATTCTTTTTTGTATAGCTCCTGGTCTCCATGCCCATCATATGAATTTAACGCATTAACGCCATGAGCAAGCGCAGATCCTGCTTTCAAAGCAGTTGCTACCATTATACTCTCTGCCATTTGTTCTTTCGTAACGCCAGCTTTTTTCGCATTTCCAACATGCAAATCAATGCAATACGGACAACCAGTTGTATGAGCAACCGCAATAGCAATCAATTCTTTGAATGATTTACTGAGTTTTCCCTCAGCAAGAGCTTTTTGGTCAAATTCTAAAAATGCACGGAAAGCCTCCGGTGCTAAATCTTTTAATTCGGGCAATCTAGAGAAGTAAGATTTTTGATACAAACTATCAGACATGATCATTCCTCCTAATTAAGTATTATATTATAATTATTATTATACTGAAAATAATGAAAAATAACCAATGAAATTTATGTTTGATTGAAGGGGCCAGGCCCTTTACAAAAATGGGAGTGCTAAGCAGCATCTCCCATTTTTTGTGTTGGATGAAACAGCAAAACTCTAATATACGGTTTGCCGTTTACGAGTATTTTTATAGAATTGCGGCTAAAGGAAGACTGGTTTTACCGGCAGCTTTTCAAACTCTCTCTCAATTTTTCTTTCGCTCCTTTCCGCCAGCTTTTAACGGCTGAAACGGACACATTTTCTTTCTCCGCGATTTCTTTGATCGTCAATCCGTCCAAGAAAGTGTACAATACCCATTTTGTTTGGTTTGGGGTCAATGGCTCACAATACGACAATAAAAAATTGACTTCAAAGGGATCTTCGGTAATTGGGTCTACAATAAACTCCCAAAACTCTTCCTTTGGATAGATGTTCCGTTCTTCATGCTTGTTTGCTTTCGTCAATTCCGTCATAAACTTTCCTTTTATATACGTATAAGCGTAATTTGTGAAGTTACCTTTCTCAGGATTAAATCTCTGGCTCGCTTCCCATAAGGAAATCAATCCAAGCTGAAAAAATTCCTCTTTATTTTTGTAAATATTTGCAGTGAAAATGAGTTTGTGAATCATTGGTTCATATTGCCTTGCTAACTGCTCAAAGCTTTCCATTATAAGATCCTTTCAGGAAAGCGCGCTTTCTCTTATATTCCCGGGTAGCTATACCATAACGTCGTCAAAATTTTTTATCGAACCGAGAAAATTTGATTTTTGAGCCGAAAAAAGGCGTATTTTATCCTTTTTCACAAGGCAAAATGTTAATTTTCGAAATAAAAAACGAGTCAATTCCTGAAAAATCGCATATTTTTTTAAAATTACAACAATTCTTTTTTTGAATATTAAAAGCCGTATTGTTAAGGCAGATTCATAAAAAAAACCGCTTCTCAACGGAAGCGGCTCTTAATCCTGCGGCAGTTGTTAAAGCCAAAAATAGTGCATTTAGATTCATAAGTTTTTCCATGTATATCACTCAATCTTAAATTGTCTGACGAGGGATTCCAGTTCTTCTGCCATTTGGGCAAGGGATTTTGCCGAAGCATGAATTTCCTCCATTGAAGCAAGCTGTTCCTCGGTTGACGTTGCAACTTCTTCAAAACTAGCTGCATTTTTTTGGCCAAGCAACGCAATTTCAGAGGCGGATGAAGATACTTCTTCCACACTTGCTGTAATTTGCTGAACGGTTGCCGTTATTTCTTCAATTTGCGGGGTGATATTTCGGGTTTTGTCTAAAATCTGCATAAACTTATTCGATGTTTCAACCGAGACTTTAACGCCTTTCTCTGCATTATTCATAATTTCACTCATAGTCTGAACAGATTCTTCTGTATCTTCTTGAATACTATTAATTAAATCTGCAATCAATTTCGTTGAAGTTTGCGATTGTTCAGCTAATTTTCTTACTTCCTCAGCTACTACTGCAAACCCTTTTCCGTGTTCTCCCGCTCTAGCTGCTTCAATAGCTGCATTTAAAGCTAAAAGATTGGTTTGATCAGCAATCCCGCTTATGACATCCAGTATTTTTCCTATTTCTTGAGAGCGGTGTGAAAGGGAATGAATAACTTCATTGGATTTACGAATCGATTCATGGATCGACCTCATTTGAGCTAAATTGTTTTCCACAAATTGGCCGCCTTCTTCTGCCTCTTTTTCGCTTTCTCTCGCTAATTCTGAAACAGTTGCTGATTTTTCGGCTATTCGTAAAAATCCTTCAAGTGCGTCCTTCAGTGCATCTGCATTTTGATCGAGTTTGTTTGTTGAATTTTCGGCTGCGCTTGCTATTTCTTGAACGGCAGATGATACATGTTCTGATGTTGAAATTGTTTGGTCCGCACTTGCAGTCAGTTCTTCTGATGCAATGGCAACTTGATGTGAGCTTTCATTTACAGTAAGAAGGATTCTTTGCAAACTTTGGATCATGTTATTAAAAGATGCTGTCAATGCACCAAATTCATCCTTTGATTGGTAGGTTCCTTTTACGGTAAGGTCTCCTTTCTCCGCCTTAGAGAGCAAGTTCTTCAGTTCTTCCGTTGGTTTTACAATCATTCTTGTGATCAAGATCCCAACTACTATTGAAAAGATAAGCGCTGTTGCAATGACAATACCTAAAATAATGGTTGCATTTCTCAAATCTTGCTTATTTTGAAAATTCGTTTGTCCGGCGATCTTTTCATTCAGTTCCCCTAATTTGGCTAGCATAGCATTTGCTTTGGTGCGTTGTGGAGCAACTTTTTCTATATAAAGCTTGTAAGCTTCGTCATTTCGATTAAGTTCAGCCAACTGAATGACTTCTTCTCTGAAACTTCGAAGCCGTTTCATGTTTAGTTTATAGTAGTCAAGCATTTTTCTTGTTTCAGCAGTCATATGTGTATTCTCGTATTGCTTAATTAATGAATCGATTTCTTTTACCTCAGAGTCAATCATTCTTTTCAACAGCACTTTCCGTGCAAAATCCTTGGTAATCATAAGTTCTAAAGTATAAGAATCAAGAGCGCGGTTATTAATTCTAATTTGTCCTATCCATTGAATTGGCATCAAGTTTTCTTTATACGTATATTCTGATTTCCGAGCCATTTCTCTTACATAATTTACTCCAACTGCTCCTACCACTCCTAATGAAAGAGCGGAAATGATCAGTAAGATTAACAATTTTTGATAGATTCTTAGATTCCGCAATATCATATAAAATAGTTCTCCTTTCATTTTTCTAAATGATTATCTAGCTGCATCAATTTCAATTAGTATTTTCTACCTAACAGTGTGAAAATTGTCATATATTGTTGAATTATACCATATTAGATCGATGAAAGATGTTGGGGTAATGTTAAATCACCATTAAAAATATGATAATGACAAAGAAGAATTCCTGGTATGATACAGAGATTCCACTCGGAAGCATTCGTCTTGAGGAAATTACTAACTCAAATTGGCAAAAAAAAACGCGGAAGCCAAACAACAACTCGTTGTAGCTTCCCCGTTTTTTTATTTTAGGACCGTAAAAAGCTGTCTGGCTGCTTTTATGAAGGCAAAAATTTATTAATCAAACGTTTGATTAAAAAGGAGAACATACCTGTGGTTATAGTTATGTATAACGATCAGCATAAAAGAGGCAAAAATAACAAAAGCCCATAAATTTTTCAAAAATAAAAATCTACCCGTTTTTTTAAGATTACATTTAAGTATGGACAGGTGAGGAAAAACGGAACTTTGTATATGCCGTACGGTGAAGTTGTTTTTGAAGGGCATAATAAGAAATGTCAAGATGCAGTCGGGATTGATTGGAAAATACAATAATGGAACCTTGGCGGTGTTTTCCAGGTAAAATTCGTTTTACATGGTTGTGAAAAATCCATTGACAATCAAAAGATCTTGGCGATTCCGTTGGGAAAGCATACATATCCAGCTGCGGGTTAACCGGTACAGGAATTTTATTTTGGGTTCCGGTCAAGTAAACAACTGCCCGTTTCCTTCCTTCATAGGTTGATCCGCCTTCAAGGCAAGCATCCTTTATTAGTTGAATAGGAGTTCTGACAGAATATAGTACATCATTTGTCTCAAGGATTTTACTTGCATACTTTTCATCTCTTATAGGCAAAACGGCCATCGTATTCGGATTTAATTCATAATGAACCGCTTCCTTCGCCATTATTTTTCCTCCTTTTCTTCTAAAATATGACATATATACTATATTATTTCCAGAATAATCAAAATGTATATATTTGTCAATTACAATTTTACTATTAAAAAATAGTTCTTAACATAATTCTGGATATTTGAGAAGAATTTACAATCAGTCTATTGAATTTCAACATGACGTCTGGTAAAATTTGCACGAAATAACTATAGGTAAATAGTTATGGACTATTTTTCCTTAATTGTTTTATTATAGTAACACATCTAGTTCTTTAGATTTATGAATTTTTATAGAAAGAGGGTCATTAGTGAAAAAAGTTGTCATTTCATTCATTTGCTTTATATTAGTCGGCGTTGGTGCTTTTTTTAGTTATGAGTATTTTTTCAAAAAAAATACTGCAACGCTTGCTTCTAAGCAACAAACAGCTGATGAAAAAACATCTAACGAAGATGAAACAGCTAAATTGGCCAGTCCGCTGACCGAAGAAGAAGCGACCGCCACTTTTAGAAAGCTCTACGACAAGCTTATGAACAGAATTGATGAGCTGGGGCAAGAAAACGGTTGGTCTTCATCAAGTAATCCTGCAGATCTAGAAACTTTGCAAAAAGGAATCGAACCATACGCTTCCAAGAAATTCAGAGAAGCGATTCTTCCAAATATAATCGAAGACCTTTATTGCGAATGTGATTCCTTTGTGATGCCTCACCCTGATTTAGATATTCGATTGAAGCTAGTTGAGAGCAAACCAGACTATTTTAAAGTCAGGACTGTAGATCTCGCAGACGAAATATCCGAAGGAGAGCAAATCTTCTTTACTGTCAAAAAGGAAAATGAAAAATGGAAATTAGACTCTTTTAACCAAATTCAAGCTATCGATAAGCCGCTAAATATCACAAAAGAAGAAGCAGAAAAATACATAAAAACAATTTATCCGTCAGCGAAGTATTTGAAAGAAGTGCGACTGGGAAACACCGAAAATTCGGATAAGTTTGATTATGATAATGGCAAATGGTTTCTATTTTATATAAAAGAAATTGACAATGTATATGCAGTATCTGTTAACGATGGAAGTATTCTTTATGACGTTCCGGAAGATGTTATTCCCAACTTTATCAAGTTAGAAGACAATTCAACTTATTAAAAATACACATCATTTAAGAAGGGGCCAGACCCCTACTAAAGTAGGGGTCTGGCCCCTTCAAAAAAATCAATCAAACAGGAGTGAAAAAGCGTGAGTGACATTCAAACAAAGCTTGGTGAAGGGTTGAATTTACTCCAGGGCAGCCTTCAGCAAGGAAAGCAAAAACTTCAAATCGCGCAGGAAATCAGCCAATTGAAAAAATCATTGCAGGAAGCCATTGATCAACGCGCAAACTTAATGATAAAAATTGGCGAACATGTTTACAAAATGCTGCGTGTGTCATCATTGCACGATGATACATTGGCAGAAATGGCGCAGCCGTTGCTAGATTTAGATAAACAAATCTATCAAATCCAGCAATCATTAGAAAAGTTGAACAAGACGACAGCAACCGGGAATGCTTGTTCCAATTGCGGGTCACCTGTCAGTGAAAATGACAGATTTTGCGGCAGCTGCGGATTCAAAGTCGAATCAATGAATTCGGTTGATCATGAAGAACGAATCCAATGTGGAACTTGCAGCGCGACAGTCCCATCCACAGCTCAATTTTGTGGATGCTGCGGCGTAAAGATCTAGGAAAACGAGGAGGAAATACAGGAAATGTACTGCAGCACTTGCGGAGCTAAAAATTCCGCTTCAAATAATTATTGCATCATTGACGGTACGAAATTAAAACCTTATCAAGGAAAATATTCTTTAAATATATCTGTTTCTCAATATTGTTCACACTGCGGCAATGCCGTATCCGCCGCTGATAATTATTGCGGTTCATGCGGCACGACGATTCACAGCTACAAGAAAATGAGTACAAAAGATGTAATCAATCCTTTGATCGCAAACGTCCAGAAAACCCGTGCTATTCCAAAATTAAATATGAAATTTTTTAAACCTGCCCTTTTTTCTTCCATTGCTGCTCTTTTGTTCGTATTTATGATGAGTTTTGTCCTTTTTCATATGAACAAAGAGGCTACTGAGTCTTTTCTTAAAAAAGAATTAAACATTGATATAAATGAAACTATTAAATATGCCGAGAGTGCAACGGACACAAATCTTCCCGAACCGGATTCATTATTCGGATTAACAGACATGGTAATGGTCTCACATTTCATGGCCCCGGTGCTTAAGGCAGATATAAATATAGACGAGCCTGTATCTGTCAATATGAAATTATTTTCTGGTGTCATGATCTTTTTGCTAATTCCTATGTTATCTCTTTTTGTATCAGGAATCATTTATCAAAAAATAACGAAGGAGATTTCACCTGCGAATCTTTTTTATGGTTCCATAGCTGTCGGTATCTTATATGGATTGCTTTTAGCAATTGTTTCACTGTTCAGCGGATTCGATTATGGTATAAAGAACAAATTCCTGTCTATTAACATACATACTTCTTACTCGATTTTTTCAGCATTAATAAAAGGGTTCGGTTTTGCGTTTCTTTTTAGTTTCATCGGGATGCTTTTCTCCATTAACTTTAAAAAAGCAACAGGTCATCTGAGTCAAGTACATATTTATGGAGAAGCCATTCACCAAGGAATATCTACCTTTTTTCGAAGCATGCTGGCCTTTTCTGTCATTTCAATCATTATTTTTAAAATGACGACAGATAGATATATTAACCAAATAGCAGAACTCTTTGGAGATGCCGCTGCTGAAAAAATAATCAATAAATCTTTCCATTTTGCGCTCGTAATCGGGACGCAAATAGGATTGTATATTTGGAATCTAGCAAGTTTCGGTACACTTCAGTTTATCAAACGATCCGTTCACGAGGAGTCCGAACTCTCCTATTCCCTATTTAAAGGTGCTGAAGCGAGCGGTGGTTTTACCCATTCGGATTATTTGTACAATTTCCAAGAGATCATAGACGGTTCGGATTTCGGATTCTACACGAAACTTGGAATCCTATTATTAATTATCCTTTTTATATGGTCAGGATATAGAATTTCAAAAAATGCATCCAATACATTGGCGTCTATTGCCATTTACGGCTTTGTATACTCTCTCCTTATCAGTTTATTAATTGCTATTACGAAATTCCATTTTTCAGCATCCGGTAATGAGTTTTCATTAGAAGTAATACTTGGATTCAGTGCAATTAAAGGGTTTATTAAAAATTATTTAATTTCCTTTATTTTTGCGTATGCAGGCACATTTATTGGGAAATGGAAAAGTTAACAAAGGAGCGTATGTATGAAATATTGTAAAAATTGTGGCGCGCAATTATCAGCGAACCAATCATTTTGTACGAATTGCGGCACCAAATTCGACACCAGTGAGCTTGCGTCCAATCGTACAGTGCAAAAAAAAGAACGGCAGCCGCTTTCTTTAAAAATGAAAGCAACAATTGTTTCAGTAGTCGTGATATTAGCATTACTTGCGGGAACCCATCTTTATCTTTCAGCCCTATCAAAGCCAATGAAAGCAGTGGAAAATTTTGAACAGGCGGTAGAAAAGAAAGATGCAAAAACACTTGCCGATATTATGAACAGTGGACAGAAAAAAATCACTGTTTCTGATAAAGAAGCTGCATCTTATATCAATTACCTCACGAAAGAAAATGATTTTAAAGAAATCAGCAAAGAGTTAAAGAAACAGGCATACAGCATAAATGGGTATAAAAAACTCGAGCCGATTGAGGATATTTATGGAAACAAACTTATTAAACTAAAAAAGGATTCAAAAAAACAATGGTTTTTTTATGATCGATATGTAGTCGAATTTTTTCCAATTCAATTAAATGTTTCATCAAATCTAGAAAACACCGAAATCTGGCTTAATGGAAAAAAGATTAAGAAATTAAGAGATAGTGAAATCCCCGAAAAAGTAGGGTATATCTTTCCGGGAAAATATAAAATAAAAAGTGTTTTTAACGGAGAATACGCCAAATTAACCGCTGAGGACACCTTGGATTTTGCTGATTCCGAGAGTAATAAATTGGACGTTCAAATGGAATTGGACGGCACAAATATTATTGTCTACTCGAACGACGACAATGCTGTATTGTTCGTAAATGGAAAGAGTACGGGAAAGAAAATTGCTGACATTGACAGCTTTGGTCCTGTTCCAACTGACGGATCAATTAAGCTGCATGCTGAAAGAACCATTAATGGGAAAACGGAAAAAACCGAAGAATTTGAAGTTACCGATGACTCAAATCTTGACTTCATTTTTAAAGAACCAGAAACAAAAGCTGCTTCCTCCGAAACCGATATCCAAGGATACATGGATGCCATCGGAGAAAAACAAATAAAGTCATTTATGTACAACCACTTTGTTACCCAAGTAAATGCCTTTAATGACCGAGATTTCGAAGAAGCGAAAGAAACGCTTGATCCAAATGGCGACGCGTATAATGAGACAAAAAAATATATCAAAGTTCTAGAAGAAAAAGGGATTACCGAAGAGTTTCACGACATGAACTTAATCGACTATAAACCGGTGAAAGGCGGCTTTAACGTTACTACCGAGGAAAGCTATACGATCTATTATGGAGACGGAGCCGCGAAGGATAAAGAATTCCGATCCAAATTTTATTTAACAGTTTCAGAGGACGGCTTGAAAGTGCATTCTCTAATTGAAACGAACGAAATTCACAGCGAAGATCTTTAGACATCATAGTGAGATGACCTTTCGAAAGAAGAATTCTTGAATTTGCAAGTTTAAGAGGAAATCTTGAGGCTGTCTCAAAAGCCAGAGGGTCAGACCCCATAACACAATATATAGGACATAATGTTGCATAAATGTGCTATATATTGATAAACGAACATGGGGTCAGACCCTTATGAGACAGCCTCTTTTTATTCATTGAAAGCTTATAAATTTGATTGACGGCTCATTTATCCAAACGACGGCTCATTTTTGAATTTAAGGCTCATTTTTCAATCCCCAAAAAAGTTTGAGGAATCGCGGCATCAAAATAATCCCCCATGATTCACAACACTCCACCTTTATGCCAAAACCCGATCACAACCCTTAATATGGTTGAAAATCGGGTTTTTCACTTCTCTGAGCTCTCATCTTGGTTGACTCCTTCAAAAGAGTTTTAAAATACCTCTACAGGAAATTACCTTCTTGAAAGGCCTAAATTCTTTCTGGAAAATAATAGAATAAGAAATGTTTTTGAAGATGGAGAAATATGATATCAAAGAGTGAGCCCAAGAGCTCGCTTTGTTTTTCTAGTAAATTAATATTATATGGAATAATACGGAAGGTCAGGTGCAATTATGAAAAAAGTATATATGTTGTTTTTATCTTTCATTCTTTTTATTTCTGTTGTTCAATTGCCAAAACAAACTTTTGCAACAGATCCTTGTGAAGGGATAAAGCCTGGCCAAAAAATTTATTGGGACGGCTCTGAATTAAAACCAGGACAAATCGGAAAAGTAATGATCCTTAAAGATACAAAACTCATTACATTAGACGGAAAAGAAATAAGGGTTTTGAAAAAAGGAAGTTCTTATCGGATCTACAACTTTAAAGGAAATCTGCTTGGAGTTGGGGGAGGATATTACGTTAAACGGGACCAAAAAATATTTTATAAAACTCCTTCAAAAGCAAAGTTAGCAGCTGTTGTATGTGCCTCAGCAAACACTGCAGTAAGTAAGCCAACTCTGCCTGTGAGCGGAAAAAAGCCAGTGAATTTGGGACCACAAGTTTTTAATATTAGCACGATGGCAGCAAAAGCAGGAATGGATGCTAACGGCAACGCCTATTTATACGTTATTCTTCACGGAACGCCAACTTCTCTTGCCGTAGTAGACCTAAATACAAATGATATCCTTGGAGTCTACCCTTTGACAGATTCAACAAGTGCATGGGGACTTGACATAGATAAAGAGGGTACTCTCTGGGTGGCGGGAACTAACAGCGGCACAATATACAGCTACAATCCAAATACCCGTAAACTTAATAATCACGGTCGTGTGCTTGTAAATTCAAATGATACATCCATTCAGGATATAGTTGTCAATGACCAATTCGTATACGGTGTAACCGCCTATGGTGCGAATGTTTTTAAATATAATAAAAAAACTAATAAGCGGGAATTTATCTTGCCAACAGTAAAAGGCAAACAGTACGCAAAATCAATTGCAGAAGATCAAAAAAAGCAATATCTCTATATAGGCATTGGTTCTAAAGCAGATTTATTACAATGGAATTTCACTAATAACAGTAAAACTTCAATCTTACCAGATAAATATAAAAATGAAACATATATTGAAAAGATGAAACTTATCGATAATTATCTGCTTACAAAATTTTATCCAAGTAAAAAAGCCGGTGTTTATGACTTAGTATCCAAAAAATATATAAAGGAATTTAATATCGCATCAAGAGGATTTTCAACGATAAACAAGCAAACAAATGAGTTTTACTATACTTACGAGGGAGTTATTTATGCCTATAACCTTAAAACTGGTACAATAAGAAATACCAATGCCCGACTCCCTGAACGTACTGAAGCTTTTTCGCTTGATTTTGTACAATTAAAGTCAAATCCGGCACAAACTGTTTTAACCGGTTTAGTAGATAACAAAGGGACGTATTTTATTTTTAATCCTATAACTAACGAAATCACTATCAAAAAATTTGAGGCGCCGCCACAGCCAGTAAACTTGTATTTGTTATTCTCAAGTCCGGATAAAAAGTATATATACATCAATGGTTATATGTCAGGTGGTTTGACTCAATATGATTCTGTTGAAAAAACATCCATTCAATTAAATGGAATAAGCCAGCTGGAAAGCGCTCATTTTGCGAACGGGAAAATGTATATTGGCTCTTATCCAAAGGCAAAATTAATGGAGATTAATAACGAACAGCCATGGGGCCCAAGAGTGCCTAAAATGCTGGTTAAACTTGATAAATTGGGACAAGAAAGAATACCAACAATTACATCCATCAATAATCATTTATTCGCAGGAACTTATCCTCAATATTCCACAAAAGGAGGATTATTGCTAGACTATGATTTAACTACAAATCAATATAAAGTATATGAGGATTATATTCATAACCAAAGTATCATCTCGTTGGTTCCTATTAATGGATATGTATATGGAGGATCTTCCATTCATGCTAACTATCAAAAAGCACCCGAAGGAGCAAAGTTTTTCAGATTCAAACCTTCTGACCCAACTAAGAAAGGATTAATATCTTTACCATTAAAATCGACTATGATCATGTCCTTAATTAAAGGGCCAGGCGGAACGATTTGGGGTGCAGCTGACGGTACGATCTTTTCATATAACCCAACTACTAAAAAATTTAAGACTAAAAAATTATTAAGTTCAATCTCGGGAAGATATAGTAATGCAAGACTCTTATTTGGAAAAGATGGATATATCTACGGTACTTTAGAAGATTGTTTGTTTAAAATGGATCCAAACACAATGGAATATGGCTTTATCTTAAAAAAAGGAGCAAAAGAACTAACAGAAGATAGCAATGGAAACCTTTATTTCAGATATTTGTCTAATCTTTATATGTACCCAATTCAATAACATTAACTAAGTGGGCTGACTCATATTGAGTCAATCCTTTTTATTCCAGATAAACGGCAGCCCCAGAAAAAAGCCCGGTCTTTTGTTCATTTTTTGGAATGAAAGCTCATAAATGTGATTGACAGCTCATAAATCGAAAGCGGATCATAAATCTTAAAAAGTGGATCATATATCAGAATAACGGCTCATTTATCAATCCCTAAAAAAGTTCGGGGGATCGAAGCAATCAAAATAACTACGCGATCCCCCATGATTCACGACCCACCACCGTTATGTCCATTCCTTATATTTTCCCCACTGGGGTTAACACGTTGCTCATATGGATCACTTCTTTCGCCAGGTTCTCCAATCGTACGATGATATCGCTATCGATGATCTCGTTGTTCTGATTGAAGTGATCGGTATGGACGTAAACAGAACCCGGGGCAGTATACGCCCGAAAATATCCGGCAATCGGTTTTAACTGGTTTTCAATGACCAAGTAATGCTGGTACGTTCCTCCCGTAGCAATAAAACCGATCACCTTGTTCCGAAAAACAGAGGGGTGAACCAAGTCAAACAGGTTCTTCAATGCTCCTGATAAGGAGGCCTGGAAGATCGGTGTACCGATGATATAACTATCCGCAGAGCTTACCATATCAATGACCTTTTTGGTATCCCCTTCATATGTATCAGGATGGCGGCCATCGCAAAATTGAACATCAAACTTTTTAAGATCCAATAGTTCTGTTTCGATTTTCGGATCAAATTGGCGGGCTAGTTCGATGACTTTTTCCACGACAGCGAGAGTTTTTGAACCTGTAATCGTCCCTGATATCCCGAGCAATTTCATTGTCTCCATCTCCTTTTCAATCGGTTTTGTTTTGTACTAGCAGATCATATAACTCATTTTTCAAGCGCCTTAAAAAAGGTCTGCTTCGTGCTATGGAAGTCATTTCCGGCGAAAAAATTCCTCTTAGGGCTTCTTCCCGATCCGGCTGCCCTTCACAGTCCAACTGGCGATGCAGGAATAAGAGACTTCTGCCAGATTCACATGGTTCAGCGACTGCCATGATGACATCATTTTCATGCGCCCAGATGCGCTGCATCCAAGGTTGATATGTCTCCGTACCACTGGCCGAAACTGCAATGAGATCAGCTCCCTGTTTGGCCAAGATGCGGTAGGATTCCGGAAATTCCGCATCTCCCCCCGTGAGAAGCCCGATTCTGGCAAACGGCAGTACCAGCGTACAGAAACCCGAATGCCCATATCCTCCTCGTCCGAAAGAATCCCTATGGACTTGTTGATAGGTTCCTATGCAGCCTTCCGGTCCTAAAAGAAAGGCCGTCGGCACACGATGACCGTCTATTTTTTGCGGAACCGAAGCAACAAGATACATTCCATATTTGGAAGCGAAGGAATGAAGAGCATTCTGATAGAATTCGAGGCCAGTCTCCGTCCCTTCTGTTTCGGTAAAATCCATCTCAGGCAATATGATCAACCGATGCTTGACATTTTCTTCGTTCTTACGCGATTCCAATTCCAGCCATTTCGAAACATTGGACAACCACTGCTCCAATGTTCCGCGAGTCGACAGTTGGGCGACGCAAACCTCAAAAGGTACTTGTGGCAAGGTAGGACGAGTCTCTCCTTCTTTCCAAAGATATGGGTGCAGGAGCAGGTCTTGATAAGCTGCCGGCTGCCGGAACTCTAGTATTCTCTCTTTTCGGTTGTCATCATCATGTTGATATTCGCCGTAGACAATCCCATCTCCTGACAATTTCCAATCTTGAACCACACCTTCAGGACCGATGACTGCACTTCCTCCCGTAAACTGAGCCCCGCGTTCCTGTCCCCAACGGTTAGCGGCTACCCAGCAAAGTCCATTTTCCTTTGCCCGCAAAGCCCATGTTTTGCTCGGAGGATTATTGCTTTGCCCAACCCAATTCGTCGGAAACGCAATAATATCAGCTCCCTTAAGTGCAGCTATTCTTGCCGGTTCAAAATACATTGCATCCATGCAAATCAACATCGCGATACGTCCAATTTTAGTAGAGAATACAGGGATGCCTTCATTGCCTTCGCGAGCCCAACGAGGATCGGCAGCGAAAAGATGGGTTTTACGGTAGCGCCCTACCACTCCTTCGGGGCCGATCAATACGGCTGAATTGTAAAAAATATCGGTAGGTGGATCGACCTCTGGCAGCCCGATGACTACATAGCAGGAATACTTTTCAGCTACGGCTTGAAAAAGTTCTGTTGTAGGGCCGGGGATCGGTTCCACATAGGGAGCGATTTCGTGGCGGTTCTCAAAAATATACCCTGATGTGGCCATTTCAGGAAAAACAATCAATTTCGCTCCGTTTTCCGCCGCTTCTTCAGCCAGTTCCAGCATACGGCGCCGGTTTCCATCCAAATCGCCTAAGCGTGATTCAAATTGAACGGCCGCCACTTTCACAGATTCTAACCTGTCCATCATCCTGACCTCCATTTTCTCCTACCACGAATGATTCTTTCGACCAATCGAAAAGAACAGCTTCCCCCTCTTCCGAATGAAGGATAATGCGGGGATCCTCTGTTAATTCACCAATGACTTGTGCTGTAATCTGTTCTTTCTGGAAAAGCGCCTGAACCTTGTCCGCATGCTCAGGATCGACGGCCAAAATGAATCCATATCCAGGGAACATTTTTATCCATTTTGAAAAATCCACCTTATATGGTTTAGGTATGCTGTTCAAATCAACTCGCGCACCGCATCCTGAAGTTTCAGCCAACATCGCTAATGTCCCTATAAGCCCTGCATTGCTGATATCGCGGGCGGCAGCAGCCAACTGACGTTCAGCAAGCATCGGCAACACAGCCAGCTTGCTTTGAAGATCTTGCGGCGTACGGAAGCTCGTGCTGTCCCACTGCAGATAATTTTTAAATTGGCGGCCTTCCAGATCGATGGCAGCCATCAACCATTGGCCTGGCCGGCCGTGAAAACAACGCAATAAATGGGTGGCTCTTCCAATCATGGCAGTCGCCGCTCCTGCTGTTTCTTCCGGCAAATAGTGCCCTCCAACCATAGGAACCCCATACTTCCGGCAAGCCTCTGCCATACCCTGAGCAATTGTTTCTGACATTTGATCATCAGGAGCACTCAATAAATTGACCGCGGCAGTCGGCTTTCCGCCCATCGCATAGATATCATTTACACTCACCAAGACAGAGCAATATCCTGCCCAGAAAGGTTCGGCGGCTGCCAGCTGCGGATAAATGGCATCACAAGACAGAAGGATGTACTCGTTTCCCGTGGCGAGAATCGCCGCATCATCTCCAATCGGATCCAATGTTGAACCGAAATTCCATACATCCTGAAAGGCTTTCAACGGCGATTGAATCGCCTTTTTTCGATTGACTATGATGGAGCTTTGCAATTCACGAACTAAGGAGTGCAGCGTGACCACGATTTATCATCCTCCTGTAAAGCTTCATATGTTCACTGGCAGCCATTTGCCATGTATATTTACTGGCCGTTGCCTTTCCATTTAAAATGAGTGTGTCGGCAAGGTCTTTTTCTCTAACTGCGCGGATCATCTGCCGGGCAATCGCCTGATCATCTTCAGGGTTTGCTAATAATGCATTATAAGAATCAACTAAATACTCCTTGAATACCGGAATGTCTGAGGCAATGACCGGAACACCGGCAGCCATCGCTTCAAGAATGGCCAATCCCCATCCTTCCTTGATTGAAGGCTGAACGAAACAATCAGCAACATGGTAAAGATGAAATAATGTTTGATTATCAACGGACCCTGTGATTCGCACCCCTTCTTGAACATCAGATGGCAAGCGGCTAAATTCTTCAAAAAAAGACTTCCTATAATACTGGTAATCAAACAATGTATCCCCGCCAACAATGAGAAACACACTTTCCGGTACAGCTTCTTTTACCCTTGCATAGGCACGCAAGATGCGTAGAGTATTTTTCCTTGGTTCAATCCCGCCGATCGTCAGAAAGACCGTTTTCCCTTCTAACTCATACTTATCACGTACCAGCGACCTGTTTCCCGCTTCTTGAAAAAACCGCTGCTCAACGCCGTTGTAAATAACCTGTGAAGATCGTTCATATATGGATTCCAATCGGTCTTGCCAATAACGGCTGACCGTGATTAAGGCATCCGGCCCGATAACCGAACGGTTTTGACACTGAACCAAAGCAGGGGTCGTAAAATCGTCCAAATGATGAACAGTCCGGCAGAAGAAGGGGATCAAACCCTTCTCTCTTAACCGGTACAAACTATTTGCGCTGATGCAATCCTGTGCATGGTGGATATCAAACGTATCGAGCGGTTCCTTTTCCAGCGCCTCCACATACGTATCGATATACCGGAGAATGCGGGACTCAAATTGTTCATCAGAACGGGAAGAAAAAGGGATGAGCTTAACAGCCGTTTTTACGGGACGAAAGAAACTCGAACCATTTTGCGACAAAGAATAAATGACCACTTCATTTCCCGCATCCTGCAGCGCCTCAGCCAAAGCCAATGTATGGACAACACCGCCCCTTGGCTTCGTCGAATAAGTATAAAGTGCCACTTTCAATCGATCTCACCTCCCAAACTGCCAAATTGTCAACCTAAATATCTATTAAGACGCGTATTCTGCTATTTTCTCTAGTTTCCGATTCATTAATCCGGCCTCTTTCACAATGGTGCTTACATAACGATCCATGCCCCCAAGAGGCCGGATATGAATTCCCCTTATTCCATCGATGGTTCGAAGTTTATGAATCAACTCTACCACCATCTTCATTCCTTCATCAGGCGAATCTGCCTCTTTGATTCTCTTAATGATTGTTTCCGGAATCGCAATGCCCGGAATTTTTAACACTGCATCTACATGGTCTGCATCCCGTAAGGGCAAGATACTCGCCATAATATATGAACGCTCGTGCAGACCCCGGCGGCGTGCTTCCTCCATCCATTCACCCAACAAATCAAGGTCAAATACCAACTGTGTACGAACAAAATTAGCTCCGGCATCTATTTTTGCTTCCAGACGGTCGATCAATTCCTTCACTGGTTTGCCGGCGATGTTTTCAACGACTCCAATCGTCATTTGCGGCGCTTCTTCCATTACGGTATTGTCAAACAGCTTTCCTTCATCTACAAAGCGGCGTACATACCGCACTAGTTCCATCGTCTCCAGATCATAAACTTCTTTCGCGTTCGGCTCTGTTCCAATCCTTGCCGGATAGCCTCCCAAAATCGTGATATTTTTGACTCCTAAAGCTGCTAGTCCCATCAAGTCGCTTTGAATCCCCATCCGGTTGCGGTCCCGCAGATTAACCTGAACAATCGGTTCCATCCCTACCTGGCGGATAAAAAAGGCGCCAACAACGGGAGATAGCCGGGCAATGGCCAGCAGGTTATCACTAAGATCAACTGCATCTACATAACCTCTGGCTCTAACGGCTTGCTCAACAAGCGGACTAGGATTCCAGCTCCGTGGAGGCACCATTTCAGACGTAACAGTAAAATAATCCGGTGAAACCAATCTATTTCCCAAGTAGATAGACATCTGTATTCAACTCCCTCTTCTTTTATAGTCATTAGATTTGGAATGTACTTAAAATAAATGCTCCTGCGCGGTGGTACTCAATCAGACAGTCTTGAAGATCCAACGGGTGAACAGGTATCGTGCCTTCAATCAGGTCCTCTTCTCGAATACCGTGAAGACCTAATCCAAAACGGCAAACATAAACTTTTCCCCCTTCTTTGATAAACGTAGCCAAGCTTTCATTCATATTTAACATCCCACCGAAAGCCGATTTGCCGACCGTTGGAAAGCCGCGGGTAGCTACAGCGTTTATGGCTCCTGTTCCGTAAAAATAGATGGCTACTTCAAATCCTTTGCGCTGTGCACGAATGGCTTGCAAGATTGCCACGTAAGATAAAGAAGATTCATGGGCAATACCGTGCACTAAAACTAAAAATTTCTCTCCTGGATTTGCTTTGTAGTCAGGGAAGACTTTGGTATCTCCATACAATTTTGTTCCTTCCGGTAAACTTGGATGCGGGATTTCATTCATGGATTTCAATTCGTTTTCATTTAAATTTGCCATTTTCATAACCTCCTATTTCATTTAAAAAATCATTTATGGTGAAAGAGCATTTGCTCTTAGGCCAACTTGCTAAAATACTGTTCTTCTGCGTTCCCCCAAAAAACACGTTCTTTAATTTCATCGGAGATTGGGGCGCCTTGAATTTTCCAAAACTCACCTTCATAATCGCTCCATGGCTCATCACAACCGAATAAAAAGCGGTCAACACCGATTCCTGTTTGATCCAATTCCTTCAATAGCTTACGTACGGCAAAGCCGATCGCCCAGCTTGAATCAATATAGACTTGGTACCCGCCTTCAATGAGATCTCTCCATTGGGATATAAGCCGGATGTGGCCGCTCACACCGCCTCCCATATGAACCAAATGGATTTTAAGATCTTTGCCGTAACGTTTGATCAACTCAAAATAATTGGTGATATCTGAATTGCCTCCCGGGCTTGTATGAAAATGAATTGGAATATTTCTTTCTCTTGCCTCGCTGAAAATCTTTTCATGGAGCTTCAAGGTTGCTTCATCCCATTTTCTTGGATCAGGGGTGCCTCCCAGCAAATAGCTCATCTTTAGACCGCGAATGCCCGGTTCATCCAGCATTGTTAAGGCTTTTTCCGTTAATTCACGGTTCTGCGGCAATCCGGATACCCATAATGCACCGGCAACCCTGCCATTGCCTTCCCGGCACAGCTGAACGACCAATTCATTAAGTTTAAAAGGCTGTTCTTGAACAGGAATCCCGTAATTAGGAATGATGAGACATTTCTCCATCCCCCTGGATTCCATAAATCGAGTCAATTCTTCTGAAGTTGCCGGACCGGGATCCGCAGGAGAAATCGGTTCTTCCGATTCATAGAATGGCCACGGATCTAAAACACCGACATGATTGTGGACACTATAAACTTTTCGGCCAAACCCCATGGTCAGAGGCTTTTCTTCCTGGAAGTTATATTTGTTTTCCTCAGCAGATGATTCACAATGCTTCAACTGCTTGCTGCTTCCGTCTTGCGGATTGTGGCGATACATGAAACACATTAAGATCTACCTCCATGATTTGATGCGGGTGCCCATGGAAGAAAAATATATCTCCTATTGGCTCCCATCCTAATTTTTTGAACAATTCAATATTTTGAAGTTGAACGGATGCTAAAAAGCGGCTTGCCTGTTGATTCTTGACTGTTTCAATAGCAGCCCGAATCAAGTAGACCCCAATCCCTCTGGTCCGGTAATCCGGATGCACAGCAAGCCTTCCACCCCACCAAACATTTGGCTTCTCTTTATCGCGATAACAGCGGACCGTTCCTATGAGAAGGTCTTTCCTTCGTGACCAGGCATTTAAATAAATAGCCCCGTCATCATACTCATCCAAGTCATTTTCCTCAAACATGTGCTGTTCGTGCACAAATACCATTCGTCTTAACTCTAAGGCTTTCTGAATTTCTTCTTCGCTTTCAGCTGCGCGAATCTCGCAGAATTTCATGATTTCCCTCCTTTTCCCTTATCCTGATTTTTCGAATAATGGAAGAGCGGAACAAGCACCGCATTTAGCGCATCCGGCCATGCTGTTTGCAGAGGATAAATTCTCTTCCTGAAGTACAGCGGCCACGCGGCGGTAAACTTCAAGCATCAAATCACTCGATGGAGGGGCCGCGTTTTCCAGCTCCGTTCCACGAAGTGGACGAAGCGGAACAACGAATGGATAGACACCTAACCTGGCTGCCCTTCGGCAACCTTCCACCGTTTTTTCCAAGTCCTCTCCAAGTCCGATAATGACATATGTGCTTACCTGATTTCTGCCGAAGACAGACACCGCTTTTTCAAATGCTCGGAAATACACTTCAAGCGAAATCTGGGACTTGGACGGCATCACCTTTTTTCGGACTTCTTCATCAAATGACTCTACATGGAGGCCAATTGAATTGGCGCCGGCATCTTTTAATACTTGATACAATGAATCGTCATTCGGAGGCTCGCACTGAACTTGAATAGGGAGCTGGCTGACTTTGCGGATGCTTCTTACGCATTCAGCCAAATACAGAGCCCCACGGTCTGTTTCGTTCGGTGTGCCTGTCGTTAACGTAATGTGCTTAATTCCATCAAGCTCTTCCGCTGCTTTCACCACTTCGGCAAGCTGCTCCGGTTTTTTCTGGGCAATGGTGCTTCCTTGCTCCAAAGAATGGCCAATGGCGCAAAATTTGCATCGTTTACCCGGCGCCCAGCGGATACAGCTTTGAATGACGGTGCTTGCCAGGACATCTGCTCCGTGAAGGACGGCAATTTTGTTATAGGGAATTCCATCCTTTGTACTTAATTCATAAAATTTAGGCCGCCGAACAGCTTCCAGAAAAGTGAACGGCAATGACTTCCCTTCATATTGAAGCATCAGACCGGAGGATCCTTGAGCTAACGAATAAGGAGAATGTTCTGCCGGACCATTCAGCGTAGGGATCATAACAGCCTGTCCCTGGACCAGAAAAGCTTGATCATCTGTTGGTCCGGCTCCCCCTCTTCTGCCTCCTTTTGTAAGTCCCTCAGTGCGCAAACCCTTATTCTGAAGGTCCACCAGCAAGGATTCCAAGCGATCAACATTCACGGCTTCTTGTTTCACTTTTTCAATTGAGCTCATACAATCCCCCCATTAAGTAAAATTTCCTTACATTTTCCTAGATTCATATAATGTAATTTTTTATTACCTTATATGTTATTTCTTTTTACATTAACAATCATAATATGTAATAATGAATATGTAACGAGCCAATTCTTCTGTTTTTTCACCAACCAATGTAAGATCTTCTTACAATCAGATTGAGGGGTTTTTCATTTTTACTTTAAAATTTATAAAAAGGAGTCTTTCACATACTAAGGAGGCAAAAAATGGAGTGGAGACCAGATAGAGCAAGCGAAGTCCCTTTATATAAACAAATCGCTAATTATTTGGAATCCAGAATTTTAAACGGTGAATTTCCACCTGGGAGCCGCTTGCCTTCCGAACGGGTTTTAGCTAATCAATGGAAGGTTAACAGAAGTACGGTCAACTGCGCTTTCGAGGAACTGCGATCCGCCGGACTTGTGTCTCGCATAGTAGGCCGCGGAACAGTAGTAATCCGAAATTTGCCGGGGAGCGGGACAAAACAATTTCCTAATTGGGATATGTACGTTAAACAAGGCTACTATCCGCCAAATAACCCGGTAAATCAAAACATATATCGGTTTATTCGAGCGGATGAGCCAATGATTAATTTTGCTATAGGAGAGTTAAGTTCTGACTTGCAGCCTGTAGAATTAATGAAAGAAGCCTATAGTTCCATAGAATTAAACAACGATTTAGGCTATGAACACATACAAGGTAATATCACACTGAGAGAAACCATTTCCGAGCATATGAAAACATATCGAAAGATCGAATCTACTCCTTCTTCCCTTTTAATTACATCAGGAGCTCAGCAAGCCATTCATCTCATTATTCGAGGTCTGCTTAAACCCGGAGATTCAGTTGCGATTGAAGATCCTTCGTATGCCTACTCGCTTCCGATTTTCCATTCTGAAGGCTTACATACACATCTATTGCCAGTACAAAACAATGGAATTGACCCGGATCAAATCATCACACTGCACAAAAGATATCGCCTCAAGATGCTGTTCCTGAACCCCACTTACCAAAATCCTACAGGAACGACACTTGATCTTGAAAGAAGGCGCAGAATACTTGAAATATGCTCAAAATTCGGGATTGCCATAGTTGAAGATGATCCGTACAGTATTACCGGTTATGATGGTACAAGCATCCCCAGTATGAAATCAATGGATAAAGAAGGCCTTGTTCTTTATGTTAGCTCATTAACCAAAATTATCGCTTCAGGTCTTCGAATCGGCTGGATTTTGGGACCGCAAACCGTAATTAACCATTTAGCCGACGTCAAGCAGCAATTTGATTTCAGCCATCCCAGCCTTCCGCAATTAATTGCTGCAAAGCTGTTAAGTTCCAAGCATTTTGATGAACACATTATGCATTTGAGGGAAGGATTGAAAATAAAAAGGGACTTAACGATACGATCCTTAGAGAAAGAACTGAAAGGAATAATTAGCTTTTCTGTTCCGGAGGGAGGCATACATCTATGGTGTAAATTAAATGATGAAGAAATAGATGAAAACTTGTTATTCAAAGAGTCTCTAAAAAAAGGCGTCGTTTTTGCACCGGGAAGCACACTAGGATCGAAGCATAATTATATACGACTAACCTATAGCCGAGTAGAAACAAATTGCATCTCCGAGGGGATTCAGCTGCTTGCACAATCGCTGAGGGAGTTGGAATAGAAACAATAATTCTTTTTAGATAAGATCCTAATATATTCTTTTTTTGTTTTTGGTAAAATTACTGCACTTACGAAAAAGTGTAGTTTTTTTCTTATTTTCATTAATTTAATTTATTAATCAAACGTTTGATTAATAAATTGAAAGAGTCAAACAATGCTTATTTCTGCCTGCCGAAAATCCAACAAAACGACTTGGATTATCATCTTTTTATTTTTAAAAACAAAAAGAGGGGCACCCTTTACAAAGGAATTTTTTAGTTCCTTTCTGAGTCAGCCCCTATTTCTTTTTAATATGAATTAAATGAGGATTTTATATCATTAGTAACCTCCATAGCCGCCAAAGCAAGAACATCCTACAATGATGATTAGAACGAATAAGACAACGATTAACGCAAATACGTTATTCATCGATTACACCTCTAGTCGTGATAAATGATATTTTTTAAAACTGTGGTTTTGCAAGAAAAAGAGGCTTCTTAATCATTAATAACTACTCCAAATACTTGCACCCACAATGATCAATAGAATAAACAATACGACGATTAACGCAAAGTTAAAGCCACCACCGTATCCACCGTAGCCGTAACCACCATAACCTCTACCACATCCGCAGCCACACATATTAGTTCACCTCCTTTTGCAATCTTATTTTTATGTTAATGTAAATAATAAACAACAGTATGGACATATATCATAATGAATAAGATAATTCCTGGTTTCACCCAAAAATTCTACTAAAAACCGAAAAGCGTATGTTATTACATACACTTCTGAGAGGTGACTATATACAATACGGGCGATAGTGGGTTGATACGGCGGAGATAATATTATCTTTTATACAAGATATGCACAAATGCCAATCTCTAAATTTTCGATTTTTTAATTATGTATGTCTCATTTTTTCAACAAACAATAGTATTTAACTTCTATTTTTATTAATACTTTTTTGTTTAAATCCGTGTGTGTCTTCACTAATTTTCTCAATAAGACAAAATATAATTAATATTGACATAATTAAAAAACACATGATATTATATTCCTACTAATCCGATATGAATTTAATGTTAATGATCCGACCAGACCACTGAAGGCTCCCTTAAGAAGGGAGCTTTTTTTATTAAAACTTTAATGAAGAAGGAGGACTTAAAAATGGACCCAAAATTAGTACATAAAAAACAAGTGGCTATTAGAGGAGTTTCAATCATCAGTATTGCCCTGATACTGATCATTTGGACAGTGAGTACAAATTTAAAATGGGTTGAACCTATTTTTCTCCCTACTCCCCAATCCGTTTGGAGGACATTTTTAGAGTTAGTACAAGATGGATATAAGGGAGCTTCGTTAAGCACTCATATCTTAAACAGTTTGTACAGGCTATTTATATCCTTAATTTTAGCAATTTTCACAGCTGTGCCACTCGGAATTCTCTGTGGCTACTCAAAATATATACTTGCAATTTTTGATCCTATTATTGAATTTTATAGACCTCTTCCTCCACTAGCCTATTATGCCTTACTTGTTTTATGGCTAGGAATTGATAATAAATCGAAAGTTGCACTTTTATTTTTAAGTGCTTTTGCTCCGTTGTTTATTTCAACTGTATCTAGTGTACAACGGGTACCACAAGATCGTATAAATGGTGCATTATCTTTAGGAGCTTCAAAACAGAAAGTATTTTTATACATAATTCTCCCCTCTTGCCTTCCAGACATCATAACGGGTCTTCGCACAGCAATCGGGGTTACTTATGCTACATTAGTTGCTGCAGAAATGGTGGCAGCTACCTCAGGTATTGGATGGATGGTATTGGATGCAAGTAAATACTTGAGAAGTGATATTGTTTTTGTGGGGATTATCTTAATGGGGGTAATCGCTATTCTTATGGATGGCATCATCAGGTGGTATCAGCATCTTAAATTTTCTTGGGTTGGAAAACAAGACTAACAAAATGATTGAGGAGAGAAATTAAATGATTTATCAAAGGAAAATAAACGTTGTATTTGTTCTTCTATTGCTTATTGTATTTACTCTAATAACTGGTTGCTCCAATCAAGGGGCATCCGCTGCAAAAAATGAAAGATCAACAGCCTCAGCTAGTAACGCACCAAAAGAGATTAGATTGGGATACCAAGTTTCCCCAAATGGAGAACTCTTAGCAAAGGCCTTAGGTTTGCTGGAGGAAAAGTATCCGCATGTCAAAATTAATTGGATTAAATTTGATTCTGGACGAGATGTTAATAATGCAATGGCAAGTGGAAGCATTGATTTTGGCCTTGTTGGTACTCCTCCTGGTTCAATAGGTATTGCAAACGGATTACCTTACAAAGTGTATTATCTTCACGATATTATCGGAGAAAGTGAAGCATTAGTAGTAAAAAAAGATTCTGGTATTAAATCATTAAAAGACTTGAAAGGTAAGAAAATTGCTACCACGTTTAGTTCAACATCTCATTACAGTTTACTAGGGGCCTTAAAGGAGGAAAAAATTGATCCTCAAAAAGATAACATAACACTTCTCGATATGCAGCCCCCTGATATTTATGCTGCTTGGAAACGAAATGATATTGATGGTGCTTATATTTGGCAACCTATGCAGACTAAGTTGATAAATGCAGGAGGTAACATTATTGTTACATCAAAAGATTTGGCTAAAAAAGGCATTGTAACTGGAGAATTCGGAATTGTGAATAAAGATTTTGCTAGTAAATACCCTGAAATTGTAAAAGGCTATATCTCTGTTTTAGATAAAGCTGTGCATTATTATCGGAATAAACCGAAAGAAGCATCCCAAGTTCTTTCTAAAGAATTAGGATTATCTCCTGCGGAAAGCTTAAAGACAATGAAACAAATTATATGGTTGGACGCTTCTCAACAAAAGGATTTTTTTAGGGAACGACAGAAACCGGGAAAGTTAGCCAAAATATTAAAAGACACAGGAGATTTTATGGCTAAACAGAAAAACATATCATCTTCCCCTAGCCTAGCCACTTATCAACAAGCTCTATTTAGCGATCTTTACAAATAATCATGAATAGAGAGGGAAGTTTATGAAGTTTATGTATGTAAGCACACCTATCAAAGCACGTTCAGAGATTTTTAATAATCGTAATCCCACATTAATAGAATTAAAAAATATTAGCTTATATTATTCAAATGAAAATAGCGGTCTTCCTATATTGGACAATATAAATCTTCAATTAGAAGTCAATGATTTTGTGTGTCTATTAGGTCCGTCAGGTTGTGGTAAATCTTCTTTATTAAATATATTAGCGGGTTTTCAGAAACCAACCACAGGTAAAGTAATGATTAACAATAAACCACATACTGGCCCAAGTCCCAATGTGGGAGTAGTATTTCAACATCATAACCTTTTTCCATGGATGACCATCGAAAAAAATATTGAATTTGGTTTAAAAATGAAATCTATATCAAGACCAGAAAGAAAAAGACTCGTTTCCTACTATTTGAATCTTGTAGGACTAGAATCTTCTGCTAAAATGTTGCCTTACCAGCTCTCTGGAGGTATGAAACAAAGAGCATCAATTGCAAGAACATTAGCTACCGATCCACAAGCAATTTTAATGGATGAACCTTTTAGTGCATTAGATGCCTTAACTCGAGAAAACATGCAGATGCATCTTCTTGAACTTTGGAAAAAAACAAAAAAGTGCATATTTTTTATTACTCATGATGTAGAAGAAGCCCTATTGCTAGGAAAGAGAATTTTAGTTATGCATTCTAAACCGGGAAGAATTGTAGTAGATTTGCAAAACCCGTTATTACAGTACAGTCAATCAGTCAAAGAAATCAAAGATTCTAAGGAATTTCATGATCTACGATATTATTTAATTTCCACTATAAGAAACAGCAAATCAAATAATACTCTGTTTGGAATTAATTAATTGTTTGAATGGTCAAAAATTAATTTTTAATTACTGTTGAAAGGAGTATGTGTATGTCTCAAATTCATAGCCATTATTCTCGACCTCTCAAATTTGAAAATCGCGAAGATTATGTAGGCCCACGTATTTTACGACGTCTACCCGAAGGTGTGGAGGAACGACCATATTTATTATTTGAAGTCAGGCCACTAAGTCCAATTATAGGTGCTGAGATCATCGGAGTTGACTTGGGAAAACCAATTACCTCTGAGCTACAAGCAGAGTTGAACCGTGCACTATTAGAGTGGAAGGTTCTCTTCTTTCGCAACCAAAAAATCACTAGCGAACAGCAGCGGGCATTCGCTCGGCTGTGGGGTGAATTAGAAGTCCACCCATTTTATTCGACCTCTCCAGACCAATCAAAAGAAATAGTCCGCTTTGCCAGAGATAACAAACAAGCTGGCTACGAGAACATCTGGCATGCCGACGTCACTTTTCGAAGCAATCCTGCTAAAGCATCTGTATTAAGACTGATTGAAGTCCCTCCTGTCGGTGGAGACACGCTATGGGCAGATATGGGTGCCGCATATGACAATCTGCCCGACGAGATCAAGGAACGTATCGATGGTCTCACTGCCCTCCACGATTTTACTCCTTCTTTCAGTCATTTAATGACACCGGAAGAGTTAGCTATCAAACAGAAAGAATTTCCAGCTGTTGAACACCCAGTGGTTCGAACCCACCCAGAAACTGGCCGGAAGACTCTATTCGTGAACCCATCGTTCACTACCCGAATTGTCGGACTCGAACCTGAGGAGAGTGAGAAACTGCTTCAATACCTGTTTCGTCAAGCTCACATTCCTGAATATCAGGTGCGTTTTCATTGGGAGAAGAACTCAGTCGCCTTCTGGGATAACCGTGCTACTCAACATTATGCAGTTTCTGACTATTATCCCTATCCTCGCAAAGCTGAACGGGTAGCAATCGTTGGAGACCGTCCGTTCTAGACGATTGTTATCCGAATTTAACAATGAATGGAACCACTTTAGGTTCCATTCATTGTTTGTATAAGTATTCATCTTAAATTAAGGATAGGAGGAAAATTAATGAGTTGGGTTTTCCTTATTTTAGGAATTATTTCAGAAGTTTTAGGTACAACATCTATGAAGATGTCAGAAGGATTTACGAAGTTAATACCCTCAATATTAATATTTGTTTTTTATGGACTAAGTCTTACTCTAGTAACATTAGCACTCAAAAATATTGATGTGAGTATTGTTTATTCAATATGGTCCGGACTAGGTACAGCTATTATTGCAACCATAGGAATTTTATACTTCAAAGAATACATCTCCTTAATTAAGGTGTTGTCTATTCTAATGATTATTGCTGGTGTTATAGGGTTAAATATAAGTGGAGAAACACAGGGGAAAGAAACATCTTCATCACAATTACAAATAGAAAGGGACGGAAATTAAGATTCTGGTGCATAAATTTCAGTTACGGATGCGGTCGACACAATAGAACTTCCCGGCTTCAGGTAAGGAAGCGCGGCCTTCGTCATATAGAAATGCGGAAAAATGTTGGTGCGGTAGGTATTCTCGAGCTGTTCATTTGAAATGTCCAATATGCTTTCCTGAAGGAACTGGACTCCTTGGTTCAAAATAAGTATGTCAAGCTTCCCATAGCTTTCAAGTGTTCTTTTTACCACTTCCACGGAAAAAGAGGGCTGGCGCAAATCGCCTTCAATCAGCAGGCAGTGGCGCCCATAACGTTCTACCATACGCTTGGTCGCTTCGGCATCCTTCCGTTCATACAAGTAGGCAATCGCAATATCCGCCCCTTCTTTGGCGAAACCGATCGCGATGGCGCGGCCGATGCCGCTGTCGCCTCCGGTGATGATAGCGACTTTCCCCGCCAATTTTCCGCTCCCCTTATATTCGGGATTGTCTGATATCGGAACAGGGTTCATTACATACTCCAAACCGGGTTGTACGTCCTGATGCTGTGGCGGAAAAGTGATCGGTACCTGCCGGCATCGTAACTCATAACTGTAATACGGGTACTTTGGAATCATGCGAATTCCTCCATTGCTCTTGTAGTCAAAAGCTAAACATATTGCTCCAAGTAAATTTTGTTGCATCATTATAATACCTCCGTCTATGAAAAGGGAATTTTAAAAAAGAATTTCCCCTAAGACGAGGCATGACTTTTATGTTAACTATTCATCCCTCGACTTAGGAATGAATAGCTGGCTGGTCATTTTCAAAAATATCTAAATATAACCTCATGATTTAACCCTCCCACGAATTGTATTTTCTCAATATTAACACATTTTCATTAAGGAAATTTACTTAACTTATCATTTTCTTAAACACCTCTGCGCGGCACGGTTTGGCATGGTGTAAACAGGCTAACCAAGAATCCCTGTCGTTCCGATGAAGAATCCTTCTCCATCGCCCAGCTGTTTGGTAGCGCCAAACATGCCGCCAGCAACAGTCACCGGTTCCATAAAATGCACATAATCTTTGAAATTGAAAATGTTGCAAAGTGCATAAAAAAAAGACCTCGAATATGAGGTTAATTTTTTACGTCATCTTCAACTTTAGTTTGTTAAAGTTAATATATCATTTTATTTCCTGAATTTTTCAGGGTTTTCAATTCTTGTTGAAATTATTTCTCCACAATTTAAGCAGAAGGTATAGATTTTATTTGAACCCATTGATAATTTCTTATCTAATGGTTTTATGGGCATAAAATCGGTTCCTTCTGCAAATTCAGCACCACTACATTTTGGGCAATTTTTATCATTAGACAAATTCATCACATCCTCCACATTCTTATAATTAAAAGCACTATTGGATAATCCTGCCCGTCAGCTTCATTATAATTTTAACAGAATTTTCAAATATTAAAAATCCATATTATAAAACAACAATCTTTTAGAAAACAGACTTTAATTAACAAATATGGCCGATCCCCCAAAAAATCCCTGCAAGCGATGATAGGGAAAGTTTGTCATATAGCAAAGGGTCAGTCCCCCCTATTAAGTTAGGTGAAAATGGAAATGGATATTAAACCTTAAAAATGATAATATAAAAGAAATCGTGAAAGGAGGGAAAGTAATTGGAAAAGCTGATTTTACAAACTCTTCAGCAAATTAATGAAAAACTTGATGATCAGTCTAAGAAGTTAGACGAGCATAGTGCAATTTTGAATGAACATAGTGTTATTTTGAAAGAGCATAGAGCAATTTTGAATGAACATAGTACTATTTTGAAAGAACACAGTGCTATTTTAAAAGAACACAGCGCTATTTTAAATGAACATAGTGCTATTTTGAATGAACATGGGGAAACTTTGAAAGAACACAGTGAAATTTTGAAAGAAAATGGAGAAACTTTGAAAGAACACGGGAGTATCTTAAGAGATTTAAGGTCAGGACAAGAGGCTTTAAAGGCTGAAGTAAGTGAATTAAAGCTTCAATATGCTAAAGATTTTGGCGAAATAAGAGAACAGATCAAAGATATCGAAGTTAGTATTGAAATTTTAAAAGAAGAGAGCTGGAACAACAGAATGGATATCCGCAGAGTTCAAAAAACTTTGGGGCTTGAATAAGGTGCTTAACACCATGAACACAATTGAAAAATTATCAAAAGGCAAAGTTTAATAATATCCAGATATCATTGCACTCAACCCCTTTACTTTTCCTTTATATATCATTCTCTCCATTTATATCTCCATGCAAAATCATAGTTTTTTATTTTTCTTTTTCCCTGGTTATTCTTCAACCCTTTCGCTAGTAACCTATAGCCAAGTAGAAACAAATTTCATTTCCGAGGGGATTCAGCTGCTTGCACAATCGCTGAGGGAGTTGGAAAAAGATGAAGGACTCGAATGATCGGGTCTATCATTCTTGTATACATTTAACAAATAAATAGTAATTTAGACTTGCTTCCGCAAGAAGAAAATTATAGTAAAATATTTTATAAAGGTACAGCTAAGGAAACTTAGCGTCACAAAGCTATAGGGGCTAAGGGCTAACCTTTGCCAGCCAGCTGCCATTACCAAAGAAAATTGAACACACAAAAGGAGGAAGTTGGTAATGTTGAAAAAAGGATTGCCGATTTTACTTGCATCGATGCTTGTCGCATCACCTGCATTCGCGGCCAAGCATGATGGGAAGCAGGAATTGCGAGAAAAGCAAGAGGAAAAAAGTGAGATTGTAAAGAAACAAGAAAAGAAAAAACAAGAATTAAAGAAAAAGCAGGAAAAGAAAAAACAAGAATTAGCGAAAAAAGAGCAACAAATACTCGAGAAAAAATTGGCTCAATTGAATAAACAAGTGAGCAAAATTGAAGAACGAATGAATAAAGTGACGGCCGACATTCAATCGCTCAGCCAGCCGACGAACAAAACGGCAGAGCCAGAGGAAACGAATACGACAGCGACGCCGACAGATCAAACAAAATCGAGCGAGCCAGCTACAACCGAACAAACAGGCGCTACGGCAACGGATTCCACATCTTCTACATCCGTTTCGGAAACACAAGCTACTACATACACTAAAACAACAACTTCTGTAGAGCAGCCTGCAGAAAATCAAGATGATAACGAAAAAGGAAATGCGAATAATCAAGACAATGGCGAAAAAGGAAATGTAGAAGATCAAGACGATAGCCAACAAGCAAAACAAGAACGAATCGATAAGTTAATTGGCAAGCTGCTTTCGCTTTCCAATCAAATAAAAGAAGTGACAAATGAAGTTCGTGCATTAGAAAAGAAAGTTGGCACAAAAAATCAAGAAATTCAGAAATTAAAAGAAAAAGTAAAAACGTTAAATGAGCAAATGCAGCAAAATAAAAAAGCGTTACTCAACTTGTTGTAATGAGCACCGATATCGAGTGCTCTTTTTTTATGCTGTTACAACCATGGATTCCCCCTTGGCTCACTACAGAAATTTCAAACAGCCTCCCTTTGAAATGATTCATTAGAAGATATTCCGTTTTTTACTTGCCGGTTTGTATATGCCACTTCCAAAGCATCCACAAAGTCCGCTAAAATTTGTCGTAAACTGAACAATGAACCATTTGCTACATTACTTGCTCTCATAACCACTATTTTCTTCTACTTCTTCCCATGTCATATAAATACGAACAATATCTTCTTCAATTAATTGTGTTCCTGTTTGCACTTCAATAAATTCTAAATCAGTAATTGCTTTAATTCCATGTTTCGCACCGGCAGGAATTTCAAGCACATCGCCCGGCCTCACGGGACGAATTTCTCCATTAAAAGCAAATTCTCCTTCACCTTTAATGATGTTCCACACTTCAATCCGATGATGATGCATTTGGTAGCTTAAGTTTTTACCTGCTGTAATTCCGATTCGTTTTGTTATTACTTCTCTTCCATCTTCTAACTTTGTATAATCTAATACCCGATACCAGCCCCAGCGGCGTTCTTCGTACATTGGACGTTGATCAAAATCATTGACAAGCTCTTTAATCTTCTGACTTGCTGCTTTATCGGAAACTAAAATACCGTCCGGACTCGCCGCAACAATGGCGTTCGACACTCCTAATACGACAACCGGAAGTTCCAACTCATTAATTAAATGAGTATTTTCCGAATCGGCAATAACGCCTATACCGATTTGGCTTTTTGCCATTTCTTCTGTTAATGTATTCCATGTTCCAAGGTCTTTCCAATGACCATCATAGGGCAATACAACAATTTGTTCTGTCTTTTCAACAACCTCATAGTCAAAGCTGATTTTTGGCAGCTTTTCATACTGCTTTAATAACTCATTATATTGAATGGGAATTCCTTTTTCTTGCAGCAAGGAAATTATAAAATCAAGCTTAAACGCAAACACGCCGCAGTTCCAAAGCGCGCCTTGTTCAATTAATTCAGCTGCTTTCTCTTCGGTTGGCTTCTCTGTAAAATGACTAACTTTTAAGTAACTGTTATCACAAGTTTTAGAAGCAGGAACAATATAACCGTACTTTGTTGATGGATACGTTGGCTCAACACCGATTAATGCCAAATCTGCACCACTCTTAAGTACGGTTTCCTCTAAATCTTTCACTCGATCAAAAAAACGGTCCTCTACATACGGATCAACAGGCAACACCACAACAACTTCTTTTAAGTTAATTCCCTGCACACTATAGAAATATACCGACGCTAACGCAATAGCCGGAAATGTATCGCGACGCATCGGCTCAATAATAATCGGCACATCTTTTCCTAATTGGCTTTGAATCATATCTACTTGCATTTTACTAGTGGCAATAACAGCCGAGTCAGCTAGGCCGACATTTCCTAACTGGCCCCAGACACGCTCAACCATCGACTGAAATTCACCATTTTGATTCTCTAAAACTTTTAAAAACTGCTTTGAGCGGGCATCGTTTGATAACGGCCAAAGACGTTTGCCGGAGCCGCCGGAAAGTAATACAAGTTTCATAATTCAAATAACTCCTTTTTTCAAATAGGCGGATTAAATTTCCTCAATAAATGATAAAAAATATAATGGTAGTTTTTTAAAACCATCCCCGTCTTTCTTTCAGAGCGGGGATGGTTCACATATTAAAATAACAACCCTTCTCCAATACCTATGTGATACATATAATACAGGCCATATAAAATACTAATCATCGAAGCTATTTTTACAATTGACTGATAAACTATTCGCTTATCTTTCATCCAGATAAACGGCAGCCCTAGGATAGTAGTGAAAAACATCATGCCAACGATTGTTCCCACACCAAATATAAGTATAAATAGCAGCGCCTGCAGTCGATTATCAACGGTTGTTAAAGTTAACAGGATCATTCCGGCACTTCCGGCTAGTCCATGAATAATTCCAATTAAGATTGATTTTGCATGCAGATGGTTGATTTTCATTTCTTTTCTAATAGGATTCATATAAGCGGAACGAAAGCTTGCAATTCCCAAGGCTACGATCATTACTCCAACGGCTAGTTCCAGCCACATTGCCGTTTTTTCCGGTATTTGCTTCTCCATCCCGATCATAATCATTCCAATGACAGATAGTGTTGTGGTATGGCCGATCCCCCAAAAAATCCCTGCGAGAGATGATCGGGAAAGTTTGTTCGTTCGGCTCGCAATCGTCGATACAGCGATAACATGATCCGGTTCGGTTGCATGTTTGATGCCTAAGACAAAGCCAAAAAGCAAAATCGGGAATACGGTGCTCACCGCTACTTCATCTCCTTAATCTTAGTACTTTCGCAAAAAAACAGGTTCTTCGCGTAAGCATTCTTCGCGAATAAACTGATGAATCATTTGAAAAATCGTTTCAATTACATACGTTTCGTAAGCTAAAACACGTACAATCAATCCCGGAATAATAGGGGTAGACCACCCAAGGTGTGCAGAAGCAGGAAAACTCGCTGCCATCCTTTCAAATTTTTGAAGAATATCCTTTGTAATAAAAGGACTAATCACAAAAAGAGAACCAAAGTGAGTATATCCTTCCATTCGTAGAATTCCTGTCAACCCTGTGCTTGGTTCTAAATAGAGATGATCAAACAACAATAAATTGCCTTCATAATAAAGCTTTAATTTCGAACGAAACCAATCGTAGCGAAACAGCTCGCCGCTTTCTGACCACCCCGGCGTAATAATATCCCCATAAATGAATGTAGAACTTTCTTTCATATAAACGGTCGTTTCTTGATAAAATTGAGCCTTTTCATAAGCAATAACTGGATCAGGAAAAAATTCGAGCACGCTTTGATCATCAAGGGAAAACAATGTATACTGCTGTACCGGCTCCTTGATTGTCTTATATATTTTTGTTGCAGATTGCGTGGTGGCAATCAAATGTGCACCTTCTTGCAGCATGATTTCCGTCTTATATCGATCTCCGTCTACATACCCTCCTCCTACATGAATCAAGTAAATCGTCGGCTGAGATGGATGAAGGTATATCGGCCGGATCATCTTCATCGCACCCTCATAATAGGAATCGGAAATAACCGTACGGCCGTTTTTCTCCATGGCCGTACACTGCAGCAGTCCTGACCAGCTCATTCTGCTAACCCTGCCAACATCACTTGTTTGTTAATCCATTCCACTACTTCAGCTAATCCAATTTCTTCTTTTAAATTGGTGAAAATAACCGGTTTTGTTCCGCGCGCCGCTTTTGCATCCCGCTCCATCACTTCTAAACTTGCTCCTACATAAGGGGCAAGGTCGATTTTGTTAATAACCAACAAGTCGGATTTAATCATTCCTTGTCCACCTTTGCGCGGAATTTTTTCCCCTTGCGCTACATCAATCACATAAATAGAGAAATCAACGAGTTCCGGACTGAATGTGGCAGCCAAATTATCACCGCCGCTTTCGATAAAAATAATTTCTACCTCTGGGAAACGTTCTTTTAACTCATCAATCGCCGCAAAATTCATCGAAGCATCCTCACGAATGGCTGTATGCGGACATCCTCCGGTCTCTACGCCAATAATCCGGTCTTCCGGCAGCACACTATGTTTCACGAGAAACTGTGCATCTTCTTTTGTATAGATATCATTTGTTACGACTGCCAGGCTGAATTGGCTATGCAGCGCCCGAGTAAGCTTTTCTACAAGCATCGTCTTTCCGGCGCCGACCGGACCGCCGATTCCTATTCTTACTGGTTCCATTTCCATTTCATCTCCTTTTCGAAAAATTAAGACATAAATAAGCGAACGGAAAGTCGTTCATGCTGCATTTGCGCGATTTCCAATCCCGGTGCTGCCGCTCCTAACTCCTCTTCTGTCAACGTATGGACCTTCTGTACTGCTTTTTTCAAATGCGGCTGTACAAAGACGAGCAGCCGCTGCCCATCGGTCTGGCCAAGCGGAATACCGCGAACCGCATTTTGAACAAGAGCTTGGACTGAAGTATATAAATACGATAAAACTGTCGTATCTTTCGGAATTTCCAAATGATAGCAAACGATGGCGTAAACAATAGCAGGATGCATATACGCGCGTTTCTTTTTATCATCATTCCATATGTCAAAAGGATAGATTTCACTGCAAATTTTCCACATTCGTTCCCCGATCATCCGCGTTCCTTCTCTTGTTTCTCTCGCCGGGCAAAGTGCAGCCAGCATGTCATTTAACCGCCATACATCCTCTTTCGATTTTTCCTCTAAAAAATCGTACGTTAACCGACATGCCAATCCATCAGTATACGTCAGCTGCGTTTGAATATAAGCACAAAGAGCATCGCGAAACGTTTCATAGTTATTGATTTTTTCATTGGAAATATACGTTTCAAAACCAAAGGAATGAGAAAATGCTCCGGAAGGAAAGTTCGAATCACAAAGCTGCAATAAAGGCAGCAGCTTATCCATCATGGCGATGACCGATATGACGAAATGCTTGTTTTACTTTTCGTTTTTCCCGCTTATACGGAATATGTAATTGTTTTAGCAGCTCTTCTACTAAGTAGTCATATTGAACGAGCATTTCCTCTCCTTCAAATTGAGCAGGCAAATGACGATTCCCAAGCTGATGCGCAATTTCTCCCATTTGTTTCATTGATGCTGGACGAATGGCAAGCAAATCATCAGGCAGCACACTCACAACAATCATATTTTTCTCATCCATAAATAAGATATCGCCATCGGTTAATTCCTTTGTTTCTTTTAAACGAATCCCTAATTCTTTGCCATGATCAGTGACAACGCGTTGAATTCTTTTTACTAAATCATCGCTGTTTAAATATACCCGCTCTATATGCGGGGGCAATTGGTCCAACATTCCAATATTTCCGACTATTTGTTCTACAATCATGTTCTTATCACCTCAAAATAAAAAATATCGCTGCGCCATTGGAACAACTTCTGCAGGTTCACACGTAATAAGGGTTCCGTCGACTTTTACCTCGTACGTTTGCGGGTCGACATCAATCTTTGGCATCGCATTGTTATACACCATATCATTTTTCGACAAGCTTCGAATGTGTTCAACCGGTTGAATGATTTTTTGTAAATGAAGTTTCTGTGGGATCTCAAGCTCAAAAGCTGCTTTCGATACAAATGTAATAGACGTGTTATATAAGGCTTTTCCATAACTTGAAAACATCGGCCGATACATGACCGGCTGCGGAGTCGGAATGCTGGCATTTGGATCTCCCATTACGCTGTAGGCTATCATTCCCCCTTTTAAAACAAGTTCCGGTTTTACGCCAAAAAATGCAGGATGCCAAACGACTAAATCGGCTAATTTGCCCACTTCGATCGATCCGACGTACTTCGCAATCCCATGGGTAATCGCCGGATTTATCGTATACTTGGCAATGTAACGCTTTACTCGAAAATTATCTCCTCTTCCTTTTTCTTCTGGCAATCTTCCAAATTGCTTTTTCATCTTATCCGCTGTTTGCCATGTTCGCAAAATCACTTCTCCGACGCGTCCCATCGCTTGCGAATCGGAGCTGATCATGCTAAAAACGCCTAAATCATGGAGAATGTCTTCTGCCGCAATTGTTTCTTTACGAATACGGGAATCCGCAAATGCAATATCTTCGGGAACAGACGGGTCTAAATGATGACAAACCATCAACATGTCTAAATGCTCATCTAGTGTATTTTTTGTAAAGGGCCGCGTTGGATTTGTAGAAGAAGGCAATATATTCGGAAAACTTGCTGCTTTAATAATATCCGGCGCATGTCCCCCGCCCGCTCCTTCCGTATGATATGTGTGAATGACGCGCCCGTTAATCGCCCGCAGCGTATCTTCGACAAATCCTCCTTCATTCAATGTATCGGTATGAATCGCCACTTGCACATCATATTCGTCGGCGACTTGCAAACTCGCATCAATGGCCGCTGCTGTTGTCCCCCAATCTTCATGAAGCTTTAAGCCAATGGCTCCTGCGCGAATTTGCTCCGTTAACGGCTCTTTCGCCGATGCATTTCCTTTCCCCAAAAAACCAAAATTCATCGGAAATGCTTCGGCAGCTTCCAACATGCGGTGGATGTTCCATTCCCCAGGAGTACACGTCGTCGCATTTGTTCCTGTCGCCGGTCCGGTTCCTCCACCGATCATCGTTGTAATCCCCGATGACAACGCCGTTTCGATTTGCTGCGGACAAATAAAGTGAATATGGGCATCAATTCCTCCTGCGGTGACTATCTTCCCCTCCGCTGCAATAACTTCTGTTGCCGCTCCGATGATGATATTGACCCCATCCATTAACAACGGATTGCCCGCTTTCCCGATCGCAGCAATCTTGCCATCTTTAATCCCAATATCTGCTTTATAGATTCCGGTGTAGTCCACAATCATCGCATTTGTCAGTACTAAATCCATCGATTCAGAACGTGTAGCCAGCGGGTGCTGCCCCATTCCATCGCGAATAACTTTTCCGCCGCCAAATTTCACTTCATCGCCATAGACGGTAAAGTCTTGTTCGATCTCAATCCATAAATCTGTATCCGCTAAACGAACACAATCACCTGTTGTCGGTCCAAACATATCTGCATATTGTTTTCGCGACATTTGAAAACTCACAAAATTACTCCCCTTTCTTGTTTTCATCAAGCGGACCGTTGACAAAATTATTCAATCCATAAACACAACGTTTGCCAGAAAAAGCAACAAGCTCCACTTGCTTTGCATCCCCGGGTTCAAAGCGCACCGCTGTTCCTGCAGGAATATTTAAATGCTTCCCATACGCAGCTTCGCGAGGAAATTCAAGAAACGAATTCACTTCAAAAAAATGAAAATGAGATCCAACCTGGATGGGGCGATCCCCTCGATTTTTCACCATGATTGTTGTTATCGGTTTATGTTGATTACAAACAATTGCTTCTTGTTTTAACAAATATTCCCCTGGTATCATAATTCCCCTCCCCTTTTAACGAATGGGCTGATGAACCGTAACGAGCTTTGTACCATCAGGAAATGTCGCTTCCACTTGTATGTCTTCGATCATTTCCGGCACTCCTTCCATCACATCATCACGGGTTAAAATCGTTGTCCCATATTGCATCAGCTCTGCCACCGAACGTCCATCGCGCGCACCTTCTAAAATTTCATATGTAATTAAAGCTATTGCTTCAGGATAATTTAGCTTTAATCCCCTCTCTTTGCGGCGCCGCGCGACATCCGCCGCTACCACAATAAGCAGCTTCTCTTGTTCGCGAGCAGTTAATTTCAATGTTCTCTCCTCCCTTCTTATACAATTAGGAACTGTTGAATGTCATTCATATTTGTTTCACTGACATGCCCGTGTTCGACAACGGTGCCGCGATCGAAAATGTAAAAGTAGTCAGCACATGAAAAAGCCAAATCTAAGCTATGCTCTACAAGAACAATGCCAACCCTTTTTTCTTTTGCAATTTTTACAATAACATCACGAATAAGCTGTACGATCGATGGTTGAATTCCTTCCATCGGTTCATCAAGCAAAAGCAGCTTAGGCTGCCCAATAAGCGCACGGGCAATGGCAAGCTGCTGCTGCTGCCCACCGCTTAAATCTCCCCCTTTTCGATGCAGCATTTCTCTTAATATAGGAAATAACTCATAGATTTCTTCTAAAATCTGTGTTTGATTGACTTTCTTGGAAAGTGCCTCAAACCCCAGCAATAAATTTTCTTCCACTGTTAACGAAGAAAAGATTTCCCTTCCTTGTGGAACATAGGCAATTCCCTTTCTTACTCTCTCTTCAGGAGGTAATGAGGTAATATCTTCATTCTCCCACTCGATTTTCCCGGCAATCGGTTTGATCAACCCGATGATGCTTTTGATAAGCGTCGTTTTTCCGACACCATTTCGCCCAAGAACCGCTGTAACAGCACCTTTTGAAACGTCGATGCTTACATTTTCTAATACAACACTTTGTCCATATCCGGCTGCAACGTTTTGAACCCTTAACACGCTTTCTCCTCCCTTCCCAAATAAACTTCTACAACTTTTTCATTTTGCTGAATGTCCTCCATTTTTCCCTCACATAATACTTTCCCTTCATGCATGACTGTAACTTGTTTAGAAAAACGCCGCACAAAATCCATATCATGCTCCACAATGACGACAGCACAACTGCGCGCGATTTCATGGATCAGCTCCCCTGTTCGTTCACGTTCCGCTTCGCTCATTCCGGCAATCGGTTCATCAAGCAGCAACAGTTGAGGAAATTGGATAAGCTGCATTCCAATTTCCAGCCACTGCTTTTGGCCGTGTGAAAGAGAACCGGCCTTTTGATCGGCATAATCTAATAATTGGATACGCTGCAGCAGTGCGATGATCGTATCCCGCTCTTCCTGAGACAACTTTCCGCGTAAAATAGCAAACAATCCACGATCTTGTTTTAAAGCCAGCTCCATATTCTCCCATACCGTCAACTGATAAAAAATCGATGGACTCTGAAATTTTCGCGAAATGCCAAGCCGTACAATTTTGTGTTCGGGCATTTTGGTAATATCGTGTGAGTAAAATAACACATTGCCGCTGCACGCTCTTGTTTTTCCACAGATCACATCTAGCAGAGTCGTCTTTCCCGCTCCGTTTGGTCCAATTAAAAATCGTACTTCGTGTGGATAAACTTCAAGATTTACCCCTTGCAATGCGTAAAATCCATCAAAATCCACCGACACTTCACGACACATGAGCACTGGCTTCATTTGTTCTCCCCTTCCTTTGTTCTTTTCTTTGCTTAATAGACTGATATACACCTACAAGTCCGTTTGGTAAAAACATGACCATACCGATAAATAATCCGCCTAAAAACAGCAGCCATATATCAGGATAATTTTCACTAAAAAAGCTTTTCGCACTGTTCGTAACAATAGCACCTATAACAGCTCCAATTAACGAACTCCTTCCTCCGACAGCAACCCATAACACCATTTCAATCGAAGGAATAATTCCCATCATAGCCGGAGAAATAAGTCCTACTTGCAAAACAAACATTACGCCGGCGAGCGCAGCAAATGCCGCGGAAAGACTATAGACAAACACCTTGTACGTTGTTGGATTAAAACCTAAAAAGCGGACCCTGTTTTCACCATCGCGAATGGCTACAAGCACCTTGCCGAATCGGCTCATCGTTAACCAACGGGAGAAAAGGAAAATGAACAAAAGCAAAGCAACGGTTAAAAAGTAAAGAATAATTTTTGTAAGAGGAGAAGATAAAGAGATACCGAAAACGGTAGAAAAATTCGTTAGTCCATTCGTTCCTCCTGTCCATTCCTGCTTTCCGATGAACAATGTAACAAAAACAACAACAACAGCTTGCGATATTAAAGAAAAATAGACGCCTTTAATCCGATTTCTAAACGTAAAATAACTCAGAAATGCTGCCAGCAGCACCGGAATGATAATGGCTGAAGAAAAAGCAAATAGAGGATTTTCAAAAGGTTTCCAAAACCATGGAAGCTTTGTTACACCGCTCCATTCCATAAAATCAGGCAACCGCCCATGCGAAGACTCTAATTTTAAATACATTGCCATACAGTAAGCTCCTAAACCAAAGTACACACCATGACCTAAACTTAAAATCCCTGTATAGCCCCAAATCAAAGAAATCCCTATCGCAATTATGGCAAAGCAGAGAAATTTTCCGAGCAGCGATAAGCGAAATTCGGTTAAATAAAACGGTGCTGCAAACAATGCAAGGAAAAACAGCCAATAAAGCGAGCCTTTTTTTATCATCTTTAACACCCCCTTAATCGAGTGATCTTGTTCTCACACTGACAAGCCCCGAAGGCTTCCATTGCAAAAAGGCGATAATAAGTGCAAAAATAATTACTTTTGCCATCGTCGCACTTGTCGAATACTCCATCAACGTACTAACTAATCCGATTCCAAACGCTCCCAACACCGTACCGATTAGTTTCCCTATCCCTCCTAAAATGACAACCATGAACGCATCGACAATATAATACGTTCCAATCGTTGGACCAATCGGACCGAGCAGCGTCAACGCACAGCCAGCTAAACCGGCAAAACCGGAACCAATGGCAAACGCATATGCGTCGACTTTTCGAGTAGAAATCCCAAGACAAGAAGCCATATCCCGATTTAACGTGACCGCCCTCATTCTTCGGCCGGCCGGCGTTTTGTTTAAATATAGATTAAGAACAAAAATGGACAGGATGACAAATGCTAAAATAAACAGCCGTTTGTACGGAAAAACCATTCCCGCAATGCGAATCCCTCCATCTAACCATCCGGGAGGAAGCACCGCTACATTAGGCGCACCAAAAATCGTTCGCGCGAGTTGCTGCAAAATCAAGCTAACTCCCCATGTCGCCAATAAACTATCCAACGGCCGATGATATAAGTGCCTGATTAATATTTTTTCTAATCCCCAGCCAAGGAGAGCCGAAACAAAAAAGGCAACAGGAATCGCGACGAAGAAATAATATCCCATGGATTGCGGTGCATACTTGGCAAATATTTGTTGAACGACGTACGTCATGTACGCTCCCACCATGATCAATTCGCCATGAGCCATGTTGATGACACCCATTAGTCCAAAGGTAATCGCCAGCCCTATAGCAACAAAAAGCAAAATCGAACCTAAGCTGAAACCGTTAAAAACTTGCGTAATAACTACGGACAACAAAGCCTCCTCCTTTCTTGGAAATGGAAAGGAGCCAAAACTCCTTTCCACAACTAATGTTTTTAATTTAAATCTTTCGCCCATGGATAGGTTTTTAAGTAAGGATCCGGCTTGATCGGCTTACCGGAATTCCATAGTTCCTTAAACTGTCCATTTGACTGGATTTCTCCTATTCTCACAATCTTCCATGTGTGCTGTGTTTTTCCATCGATTTTCACCGTTCCGCCAGGCGCTTTATACTCAATGCCATCTGCCGCTTTTTTCACCTTATCGACATCAAAAGAACCTGCTTTCTTCACTGCTTCCGCCCATAAATGAACGGCGAAATACGCTGCCTCGATCGGGTCATCAGTGACTCGATCCTTCCCGTATTTCTTTTTATATTTTTCTACAAACACTTTATTTTCCGGTGTATTAGTTGACTGGAAATAATTCCACACGGCAAGATGACCAGCCAACACATCGGGGCCAATTCCACGAATTTCTTCTTCTGCGATGCTGACAGACATAACAGTCAAATCTTTTGCTGTAATCCCGGCATCTTTTAATTGCTTAAAGAAAGCGACATTACTGTCTCCGTTTAATGTATTAAACACAACATCCGGCTTCACTTCTTTAATTTTGCTAATAATCGTGCTATAATCCGTATGGCCAAGCGGAGTGTACTCTTCGCCTACCAATTGTCCGCCCTCTGCCTTTAATTGAGCTTTAATAATTTTATTTGCTGTGCGTGGAAACACATAATCAGAGCCAAGCAAGAAAAATTTCTTCCCTTTATTTTTTAGAAGCCAGTTTACTGCCGGGACGATTTGCTGATTGGTTGTAGCACCTGTATAAAAAATATTTGGTGATGACTCCATCCCTTCATACTGTACTGGATACCAAAGCAACCCATTATTTTGCTCTACGACAGGAAGCATTGCTTTTCGGCTTGCTGATGTCCATCCTCCAAAGATCGCCGCCACTCTGTCTTTCTGCAGCAATTTATTCGCCTTTTCTGCAAATGTTGGCCAATCTGACGCACCATCCTCAATCACAGGCTCAATTTTCTTACCTAGCAGACCGCCTGATTGATTAATCTCTTCAATTGCCATTAACTCCGCATCACGCAACGATACCTCGCTAATCGCCATCGTACCGCTCAATGAATGGAGAATACCTACTTTGACCGTGTCGCCCGTTCCCGATGAGCTTGTTTCTTTTTTATTTTCCTTCACCTCATCGACTGCCGACGATGCTGCACATCCGCTTAATACAAACACAAGCCCGCATAAAAGCAAGACTAACAGTTTAAAAGCTTTCCAATCCAATCTCTTCATGTAAACACTCCTTACAAGATTCTAATTATTTTGATATAATTAGAATCAGGCATACCATTGCACATATGATGCCTGATTTTGTGAAAGCTTCTCATGGCCGTGAGAAGCTTTTTTTCTTTCCTCCTTTCTTTTATGTAATATTACATAACATAAAATGTAATATTTAATTTACATTATACATAATTTCCCCATTTTAACAAGGCGAAAATCTAAAAATATATTATTTTTTGAATTTTTATGTTAGAAAATATAACATTAATATTTATAAAAAAAACGGGGCTGATTCATATGGCAGAGAATCAGACCCGTTTTTGTTCATATATTAGAATGAAAGTTCTTAAATGTGATCGATGGCTGCTCACAATATCAGAATGAAGGCTCATTTATCAATATTTGCTAGCGACATATATCCATATTTAATGCTCATTACTCTCATTCCTTAAAATTTAATCAAACGTTTGATTAATAAATTGAATTTCAAAAGCCCAATCTTTATACGTTTTATAGATTTTCCGAAACACAGATTCTCAAAATAATCTTCCGTAAACTACGATTCACTATCCCTTTAAGCAACAATAATTATTGATGTAATTAGGGAAAATGCAATTATGTATAGTTTTCTTTAAAAATCCGATGAGGAAACTATATAAATATAAATGGTTAACAAAAAAATGATTCATCACCACATTTTGTGATTTAACCAATAAAAATGAAAACACTCACAGATTCCTGGCAATAATGTTAGCGCCTACTTAACATAACAGGAGGTTCTGTAAGTGTTTTCTGTATCACTAGATTTGCCAGAATTTGAAGTTGTTAAACAAGTATTTCTTGAAGATTGCAATCTGTTACATGTTGAGAAAAATACGATGGAAGAACGTTGTACTTTTTGCGGCTTTTTTACCAGTAATGTCCACGACTGGCGGACAAGAAAAGTTCGTGATCTATCTATATTAGGCAAACCCCTTTTCTTATTTGTCAGAGTGAACAGATAACGTTGTCACAACTGTAATGAGGTATTTTCCCAAACATTTGAATCGATTAGCCCTAAAAAACATCAGACCAATCGATACAGAGAATATCTGTATCAAATGTGCAATGGATCCACTATTCAAGAAGTAAGTCGAAAGGAAAAAGTTCCTTATACGACAGTAGAAAGAATTTTTTATTCCATCACTAAAGAAAAAGAAATGGAACATTTAGAACATCTTGATAGTGTTTTAGTAAACAATGAACTAGTCCTTAGCCTTGATGAAGTAGCTGTTCGAATGGGGCACCGATAGGAATTGGTTCTAATGGATGTCCAATCTGGGAGCGTGCTTGGTATGGAACATCAACGTAGTCATGTTTCTACTCAAACCTTACTCTCCAAGGAGATCCTGGCTAATAAATGTGTTCAAACCGTTGTCATGGATATGAGGGATCCCTTTCATAAAGCTGTTAAATCCATATTTCCAGAGGCCTGTAACGTCATTGATAAGTATCATGTAGTGCAAAAAGTAACCCAAGCACTTGATCAAGTAAGGAAGAAAATTCCTAGGCTGAAAAAAGAACGGTTTAAGCTCTTGAAAGGTTCTGAAAAGCTAACGGCTAATAAAAAACAACAATTAGACGAAATGCTCGAGGAGCGCCTAGAGTTGTCATATACGTATTTTCTAAAAGAGCTATTTTGGGAAGTTTACCAAACACCGGACTTTGATACAGCTAATTCATTCTTGGAAGAATAGATCCAACTTGCATGGAGCAGCCCATTTCCGTCATTCCATAAAGTTGCCAGGACCTTAAAAAATTGGAAAGCACAAATACTGCAATACTTCTTACACCCTTTACAAATGGCCGGATTGAAGGCACAAACCATAAAATCAAGAATATCAAAAGACGCGCTTTTGGTTTCAGGAATTTAGACAGATTTCGGCTACGTGTATTTTCAGAATGTACAGGTAAAACTTATAAAAATCAGGCTGCCTAACCTTGTCCTTCATCAGCTTTCCATAGTGTAGTTGGTAGAAAGGAAGCCGTTGTAGCCGTCAAGGAAAGCACTTGACAGCTTCCTTTCTACCAACTAAATGGTCTGTAAGCTGACGAAGGGGCTACTCTAAATTGAGTACCAATCTAGCTAACTTATTTCAGGAATTGTATGGACATCACAGAATATGGTGAAGAGACTAAATAAAGATGCAAAAAATTAAATCAAACCAAATGAAGTTATAAGTGGCTGACATCACATACTTCCAAGGGATGAAATTGGCTTTATCTAGCTATTGTTATGGTTTTGTATTCAAAAATTAGTCAATAAAACAAAACTTCCTCTTACCTTGGGGAAGTTTTGAAATGTAAAGATACTAGTTGGAATTATTAACTTGATCAATAAGTGTTTGCAGTTCTTCATTATTTTCAATAGGGTAATTTGATTTTAATTGATTAAAGTATTGTTCCATTTTGGTTGGATCTAGTCCTGTTAAATTATCATGTAACGGTAAACTTTGCAATAAAAAGTAAACTGTATTGGCTGTTGCATCTTCGCTTTCCAATTCTTTATTTAAAAGATTTAACTCGTTAGTAATATGACCTGTACTAGCAGATCCTACCCCGAAAGAATTTACTTCTTTAAAACGAATTTGCAAATTAAAGTTTTCTTTATCAAGTACGGTAGGTTCGAATTTAAGATATAGTACTGGATAGCCGTTAATTGTTTCCCACTCTAATGAAGTAATGGTAAGATCCTTTTGACCCCAAACAGTTATTTTTCCATCCTCAAAAAGTTCTTCTGGATTCGTGATAGTTTGATAGTTATCTGGAAGTATGCCAGGGTAAAAAACATAACTAATTTCATCAATGGTCTGGCCAGATGGGATTGCTCCAAATTCTCCAGGAGAATCTACAGGTCTGTCTCCAATCATGTTTGAGGTTTCAATAAAAGAATATCCTTTAACCTTATTTTCGTTATCAACTGCAACTAGCAAAAACCCGGAGTCTGATTCAGCAATTGGAATCGGTCTGCCAAGTATATAATCTTGTCCTTCTGTAAATTCACTATTATATTCCAAGTTCACATTCTCATCCGCAACAGATTTAACTTTAAATTTCACAGCCCCTTCCGGTAACTCAGGAAGCTGCAAAATAGAAACTGTTCCTGGAATCGGTCCTGATGAGACATGGAGACCATTTAATGGAAATTGTTGTATTGGACCAGTTGCTAAAGGCAAATTAATAGTTTCAGGTTCAAGGGTGAGTGGCGATACAAATACCTTTAAGTTTTCCTCATTTCCTTCTAACAAATTACCAAAACTAATTGTAAGTTGATTGTTAGAATCTCTTCTAATACCCGCTTCAAACTTGAAGTTGTCTCCGGCAATGTCACCAGAAACAAAGCTTAATAATACATCGTTCTCATCATTCGGGTTATATACTTTTATTAGATCATGATCTCCATGCTCTTCAACTGAAACTGCAACTGATGCCGGAAGTCGTGAGTAATCTATCTCTCTATTAAAATTGAGTGAAATTGAATCACCTGAAGAAAGCTTTGAGTTTTGATCAACATCCTCAAAAGAAAAATTTTGTAGTATTTCGTTAACAGGTTCCTCATTTGATTCCCCGAATGGAGCAATGGCATTTCTTAAGGATCTTATTTGAGTTAAAAGTTCTTTAATGGTCGCCTGCTGGTTATTTAAAACAGCTTTTGCATTATCGAGAGCCTTTTGTAGTGCATCTTTTTCATCTATTAGATCTGGAGTATGTTCTGCATTAAAGTCTTCGACTATCTTTTCTCCATTTTCCACTAATTTTTGAAGAGATTCTATAGGTTTGAGATAATCGTCCTTAATAACGCTATCCTTTTCTAATTCATTAATTGGGATGATATTTACATTCTGGCCATTATTACTTATTTCCATAGCAAAAACAACCCAATATAACTCATTACCTTCTCCTTCTGGCACAGTGAATGTTTGATCTGCTGTTTGTGACTTCCCTTTGAACACTTTTACATTTGCAAGTGATTTTCTTAAGCTTGTATCTCCCCTATATTGACCCGAGTAATTATGCACATAAAATACATACTTCCCATCCCTTAACTTTCGGAGTGTTGTAGTCTCAGGCCCATATGATTCAACATCATCCCAGTCCAAATCAACATAAGTGACACCATTATCTTGAAAAACTTTATTATTATAATAGGTGTGGAAATCAACTCCATCCAATGTAGTACCTTCTAAGTGAGAGTCAAGGTCACTAGGTTTCTCTCCCCAAGATAACATGATTTTAAGCTCACCAGAAGCAGCGGCACGAATAGCCGTTTCATTTTGATTAATGTTATATACGTCTTCTGGTGCTGACGCGTACATATAAGATTTAACAACATTTGGACCAGAGAATTCCCCGGTATATTCTCCAAATTCTCCTTCAGGCAAGGAAACGGAATAATAACCATATTTATCTGTAGTTGCTTCTGCAACAATATTTCCCTCGGTCACGCCAAAGCCCTTACGGAACTTAATGGTTACTCCTTCAAATCCAATTCCTGCTACATCTGTAATTCTTCCTTCAAAACCATGTGAGATTTTAATCTGACTAGTCTTCGCTTCTCCTTTTAGTTTTTTGGACGTAGAGGATGGCTTAACAGTTACATTTAGAGTTTTTCCTAAATTTCCTTCGAGTGGAAGTGGATCAAAAGTAAATCTTTTTTGATAAGGAATATAATTTAAATTTGTTAAATCTACTTTTTCCCCATCCAACGTTGCTGACACTTCAAAATCATCTTTTGTTATTCCAGCAACAAATTGATCAAATTCAACTGAGATACTAGCTTGAGTAGCTTTTATATTCTTAATGCTTGTTTGCTCTTGCTGGGAAATACTTTCATTGATTAGCTCTCCACCTACAGTTACAGTTGTACCATTATTTAAGACTACATTTTGCGGTCTAGTTGATAAAGTAGAACCGTTCACGTTAATTTCAGCCGTATTAATTCTACCTGTACCCAATACCGTTGCCACTGCATTTAATACAAGGGTTCTAATATCCGTTTGTTCATTTAAATGTAAACGAACATTCGTTGCTCTGGAATTGATTGTTTCAAATGTACCTATTAATTCAACAGATAAATTTTCGTTTGTCGTTTGTAAAGTTTCACTTACTGTTATATCTGTAAATCCATCTGCATTTTCATCAAGATTTTGTTCTTCGATTTTACCATAAGATTCAAGTTGTACTTCTACTACTCTCGTACTTCCGCTTGCAACAATTCGAACTGCACCATTATTTTTATTAACAATAACAGTTGCTAGAACGGAATCCTCAAAGTGGATGCTATTTGCTCCACCACCTCTAACATAAGTAGTTCCTTCGACCTTTACATTTTTGAGGTTTACTTCTCCATCTCCAACATTTTCTGTAATAATAAGATCGCCCTTAATAACCATATTTTTTAACGTAACACCATCTGCTGAAATCGTTACATTGCCATTCACTTCTCTTGTTCCTGTTGCAGGTCCATAAATTCCAGCTGTATCATATGTAGTACGATTATCTGGTGTTGGATTCGGATTCGGTGTTGGATTAGGAGTAGGTGTTGGTGAAGGATCAGTACCTTTCTTCTCATTATATTTTTTTGTTACATTTTCAATTTTTTCTTTTAAGTTACCGTAGAGCTTTGATTCTTTTTGTAATTTTCCTAGTTTTATCCCTTCTTCTGCAAGAGAGTTTGCTAAATTTACATATTTTTTTGCATCTTCTAAATTGTTTTCTTGAAGAGCCTTTTCGGCACGATCAAGCTGCATTTTAATAGAAACAGGGTATAAAGCCTGCTCTTTAACAGCTTCTGCTGACTCTTTATATAGTTTTCTAATTGCATCACGTGTAGTTTTCCCATATACACGATCTAATAGAAATGATTGCTTTTTTATTTCATTAGATAATTGGTGATAAGCTATTACCGTTTCGTCGTCAATGACATTTGCACTTAACTTTTCTACAAGTTCTCTTTTCTTTTCATCAATTTTCTTACCTGCGTTTACAGCGTCTATGTAAGCAACAGCTCTTCCAGTTTTTCCGGGTGTTGTACTTATGTATAATTCCACGTTTTGCTGCAGACGAGCTTCAAAAATTGTTTTTTCTTTACCTTTTAATTTACTCACTGCTTCTTTTGCTTTTTTATAAGCAGCCTTCGTTTTATTGTATATATCCCAAGGAATTTGTGTAAGATCTTTGTTTGTACCCTCAACAGAAATAGCCCATTTTAAACTCCCGGCATAACTCTCTGCTTGTTTGACAAGCTTTTCAACTTCTTGATTTTGTGATGCTGCAGCTACTGGCAAACTAGTAACAAAGGCACTAGACATGACAGTAGAAGCAATAAGAATTTTCGAACTCTTTTTGCTTTTTTTCATCTAGAATCCTCCTTTAGTTACAAAATCTTACTTTATTATAAATAAAAAATAAGGAAAATGATACTATTTTTCTAAATATTTTTACAATTTTCATTTCTTAATACCTAAAAAACCATGTATCTAGATAAATGAAAAGGTGGCTCATCTAAGACAAGCCACCAAAAGTACTATAAATAGATATTTTGTTGAGAACAACGATAAATTCGCGTGTTTGAAATGTTTTCCCTACAAGTTCGCATAGTGTAACATCTTTTAATAGACTTGCTACAAGTCTTTTCTTAATAGCATTTTCTGATAGTAACTATTTTAACGGCTAACAAAAAAATAAACAGCCTCCCGCTGAAAAAGATTCAGCAGGAGGCTTTCCTGTTTACTTCGCGTTTCGGCTATGCCATTTCCAAGCACTAGCGATAATCTCTTCAAGTGAATATTCCGCTTTCCAGCCAAGTTCTTCGTAGATTTTTTGCGATGAAGCGACAAGGCGGGCCGGGTCACCCGGGCGGCGGTCGGTGTATTCAATTACCGCCTTCCGCCCTGTTACTTTTTCACATGTTTCAATCACTTCTTTAACGGAATAGCCTAAGCCGTTGCCAAGATTGTAGATCGCAGTTTTCTTTTTGCCGTCAAGAAGAGCTTCTAACGCAAGAATATGCGCGCGCGCAAGGTCGGTGACATGGATGTAGTCACGAATGCATGTCCCGTCCGGAGTATCGTAGTCGGTTCCGAAGACAGAGATTTTGTCACGCTGACCTAATAAATGTTGCAACACAATCGGAATTAAATGCGTCTCCGGGTTATGGTCTTCTCCAATTTCCGCTGACTCATGCGCCCCAGCAGCGTTGAAATAGCGAAGGGCGACATAGTTAAGCCCATAAGCAGAGGCAAAGTCCGCTAAAATTTGCTCAACCATTAATTTTGAACGGCCGTATGGATTAATTGGGTTCGTTGAATAATCTTCTGTAATCAATTCAACATTTGGAATTCCATATGTTGCCGCTGTTGATGAAAAGATGAAATTTTTAACATTATATTTCAACATTGTCTCTAGTAACGTTAGTGTTGCTGCAACGTTGTTTTGATAATATTTCAACGGATCAACAACAGATTCACCTACTAAACTATTTGCCGCAAAATGCATGACGGCTTTAATCGGGTATTTTTCAAAAATCGCATCTAGATCAGCTCGATTACCTAAGTCGCCTTGAATAAACACCGCACGCTCATCGACTAAATATCGATGGCCAGTTGATAAATTATCAAGCACAATTACTTGTTTTTTTTCAACTAACTCTTTCACTAAATGGCTGCCGATATAACCGGCGCCGCCAACGACTAAAATCATACAAATCCTCCTAACAAAGGCGTATATGAAAACAAATCCGATAGATTAATTATATTAAAAAACAATATGATTCACCAATTTCATGCCGCATTTTCTAACTGGGCAAGCATTAAAGATCTTTAAGATATAAAAAAGAGGCAGCATGGAGCTGCCCCTTTTAAAATGAGTCAACTTGATAAAACTAATTTAACTGCTTATTTCTTAAATTCTACTGTAAAGCCGTTTGCTTGGAAGGTTCTTCCTGCTAATTCTCCTAATTTTATATCCTCGAGAGCCTTTCCTAATTGATTATTAATCAATTGATTAAGTAGTTTAGCAACTTCAGGAGACGCAGATTCAGCAAAAGAGATTAGTATTTGGCTGAAATCCACTTTTGTTTCTTGCTCTATATCCCCTATAGTAGTATCTAATTTGTTTTTATTAATAACTACTTCTATTGTATTATCACCCTTTTTTGTAATCGTTCCAAATTCATTCGTGAAGGTTGTTATTGCTTCTTTACTGGCTCCCAGATTAATTGTAATGGTAATTTCAGAACTTTGACCACCGCCTGAACCTACTAGAACACCTTTAATTATAATAGGATCTGTTAAAAATGCAGTACGCAAGTTTCCTAAACTAATTCCCGGGGCGCCAGTATCTAAAGGGCCGAACAGATCTTTTGTAGTTATCTTTGTCCCTGGCAGTTCAATTGGAGAACTAATCCAGTTAGTATATCCTCTAGCTGTTAAAGAAGTCACCTTTACTTTTACGTTAGTACTTGGATTTGTCCCAATTTGAATTTCTGTTAAGACATCATTGTCGCTTTTTCCAGCTAAATTTAATGTATTATTTTGAACTGGAACGCTGACACCGCCAATTATGGCATTGACACTTGTCAAAGAAGGGATAACTACACTTGGTCCTCCCCCACCTCCTCCTGGAACTGAAGGTGGTGTATTCGGCGCCGGTGGCGTCACCACTTCTGGCTTATTTCCTTTAACTTCGATTCCCTCATCTGCCTTTTTAATTGTACCTTTGTTGTCTACTTCTACTTTACCAGTTACAGATGGGTCTTTTTTGATTTCCTCTACAACTGCTCCTTTTGCGACAGCCACACTTGCTACTGCATTCAATTTTATTTGTTTAACTGTAGCACCTTCTGAGATTGCTATTTTTGCATTTTCGCCAGTTACATTTACAGATGTAGCTGAAAGATTACCTTTTAAAACGACACCTTGAGAATTTGCAGAACCCTTTGCTGCAATTGTAATAGTTTCAAATGACCCAGCCGCTTTTGATTCTAGGGCTACACTTCCTTTCGCTCCTGCTTTTTCAGAAACAACCAGGCTTTTTACTTTTACACCTTCTTGCGCTACAAGGTTAGAACCGTTCGCATCATTGACTACCACACTATCGGCTTCTACACCTTTCAAATAAAGGCTGTGGTCAGCAACATCTTCTACAATAATGCTTCCTGAGGTTCCATTTACTTTGTTCACTTTTACATTTTCAAGATAAACAGTACCTGCTCCATCAAGCGAACCTTTTACTACAAGATTTCCATTAATAGTGACATTTCTCAATTTCACATGTTGATTTTTTCCGGCAACGATATAAACTGTTTTGTTTATTGTCTCGCTTCCCGATACCGGACCGAATGTAGAAGGTGAAGCTGAATTGGTAGATTTAGCGATATATAAAACTCCAAATTTATTAAATTCTTTTTGAGTATTTTCTAGTTTTGACATGGCGCTTTTCATAATGGCGCTTGTTTCTTTTTGGCCTTTTTTAGCTGCTTCCCTTACTAAAAAATCAACATTGCTAAGATGCGTTGCAGCCAAATCTGTATTTTTTTCTTTCAATGCTTTTTCTGCACGGTCGATCTCAATTTTAATAGAAACAGGATATAATAATTGCTTCATCAGATTCTCAGCTGAGTGTTTGTAGTAATTGCGGAATTCGTTCCGTGTGGTTGCACCATACACTCGATCAAGCATAAAAGCATTTTTCTTTATTTCTTTTGAGAGCTCATGATACAACTTATCTGTTTGGTCATCGACGATATTCTTATCAAATCTGCTTTTTAATTCTGAATATTTCTTCTGGATTTTCAAACCGGAAGATACAGCATCAATATAGGCAGCCGCTCTGTTAACATAAGTTGCTACATTGGCATCAAGACGTGCTTGTAATACTTCTTTCTCTTTTCCCTTCAAAGCCGAAACAGATTTCTTAGCTTCCGCAAGAGCCTTCTTTGTGTCGTTGAATAGCTTCATATTTGGATATCCAACGAGATTGTTAGGATACTTCGTTTTTCGATATTCAATCGAAACTTCCCATTTCAGTGCACCAGCAAGCTTTTCAGCTTTTGCAACCGCTTTTTCTGCTTCTGAAACAGAGGCAGCATCTGCTGTGTTCGCGACCGCAAATGCAGAAGTTGCAACCGTAGCAGCTAATACTGTTTTGCCTACTATGTACTTCTTTTTTTTCATAAATATACACCTCTCTTAAAACTAATTTTCTGTTCGAAAGGGCCGATCATGGAAAAACTATACAATTTTATATATTAATCTTACCATTTTAGTAAAATTGACACAATCTTATTTAAAGTTTTCCATTTAAATAGGATAATGGAAAGAAAAAATTGTAAAAACAATCATAATTAGAGAATAGAAAGGATTATTTATGAAACGTTTTGGAATGGTTGTAATTTTGTTATTAATGAAAGTCTGTGTATTGGTATGGAAAAATATTTCATCCCCGTTTGTATCCAATCTACTTCTTCGTGAGATCTTCTGCTAACTAAATTGTTAGCAAACGGAAAATCTATATGAAAAAAATGACTAATGTCACATTTCATATGCAACGAATAAGGGAACATTAGACCATTGATTTGTAAATCAATTAATGTAAAATTTTAGATATATGATTTCACAAGAGGGGAAAACTCATGAAGAAGATCTTAACTGCAGTTTTAGCAGCAATAATTAGCTTAAACGTCTTCTATCCTAGTATTATTGCTAAAGCCGATATACCAACATATTACCCAGTTCCAGAACCTAAAGGTGGATGGAAAGTTTCGCAAACATTAAAATATCAAACAATAAATACAAAAGATGCTAAAACTTTCGCCGCAGGGGTCGCAGGATACTTTGCAGGTAAGATTAAGGGAACAGGTACTGCCGCATTAGCTTCAGGACTTACAGCTCTTTGGAGCAGCAAAATAAAAGGGAAAACAGCTTATATCACAGCAACATGCTACTACAAAGAAAATGCTTATATTAGACGGAACAAAGTTGTATATACCTTATACTCAGATAAAGCAAGGAAACATAAAATAAAAAGCTATACAAGAGAATCATATTTTATTAAAAAAGTTAAACGATAGAACAATCGATAGTAAAGGGCAATTATTAATTGCCCTTTACTGATTTTTGTGTCTTGAAGTGGCCTTTTAGCCAAATCTGAATTTCTTTGAATTCTAAAAAATGAACCGCCCCTCTACTAAGCAAGGTGGTCCTATTTCGACAAGTGATAGCGCCACGCTTCTTCCTCTACTGTCCGTTTCTCTTACTTAATTCAATGAATGCATATACTTTCAGTGCATTATATTCTTCTGGGGTGAGTCTTTTCGTTATCGCCTCTTTTATTTTTGCTTTCTCCTCCGGTGTGAGTCCGCCCTCTGCCATCCTGGCAAATTCCGTAAGCTCGCTCATAGAAAATTTGCTGAGTAGGAATTTCATAGCTTCTTCTCTAGATCGAAACATGAGTTGTTCGCTATTTGGAAATTGTTTCTTTTCCTTTTGATCCATATTTGTCAATTGTTTCTTTTCCTTTTGAACCATAGCTTTCTGCTGGCCATTTATTGGTTGTTCCTTTTCTTTTTGAGCGACATTCGAACTTGCCCCTTTACTTGGATCGCTACTCTTGTTCGATTCATTATTTAGACTCTCCTTGTTTAGCGGATTGACTTCTAACTGTTTCCCTAATAATTTCTTTGCTTCTTTCGGACCAAGTTCTTTTACAATGATTCCCTGAACATTTTCATCTTGTAACAAGTGATGAATATCTTCTTTAGATATTTGACTAGTAATTTCATTCATCATTTTTTCTGAAGCAATATTCATGCCAATTCGATAGCCACCAATCAATCCAAGACCTAATAAAATAAGGAGCGGTACACCAAGTATGATTCTTTTCATCTTCCAAAACGGTCTTACTTTCTTCCGATGGCTATTCCCGGCTTTTCGATAATAGAAACCATTCTCATCTTGATAATAACGAATCCCCATCCATTTCAACGGAGTCCAAATTTCTCTCATTAATGGCATGAAAATCCTCCTAGATCAAGTTAGTATACTAGGAGAATTATACTATATCATTTTTCCAATTACTATATAATTTTGGATATTATACCATCATTTATATGTTTTCTTTGGCTTGAAACGTTCCAAGTTTCAGGTCATGACCAGGCACCTGTCAGATGCTTTCCATATAGAGGGGAGTAATCTGAAAAAAGAGATCTTGCCCCTATCGTACTCAATATGTTTAATTGATGTATATTTATCGTGTAGTTAAATTGATCAAATCCTTTAAATAAATATGAAAAAAATCATTCAGATACGATGCACCTTAACAATAAATAATGGTTTATATTCGTTGTTAAACATATAAAATTCCATTTTCATTTAAAATTATTTTAATTCCTGGTCCATTTATAATTCATACATTTTACATCCCCACTTTATCAAAATAAAACAGCTCCTCACTAAAACTTGTTCAGTAAAGAGCTGTACTAACTTTCATCGTAATCCCCATTTTTAGGCGTTTGCGACTTCGAGCGATATTATTTCTCTTTCTTCCAATGATGTTTCTTTCACGCCAAAAAAACTTGCTTTCTGCTCTGCTCCTGATGGATGTAAACAGAACTACGAACATTTACAAGATGATACATTACTTACTTAAATAATAACTATTTTCTTCTACTTCTTCCCAGGTCATATAAATACGAACAATATCTTCCTCAATTAATTGTGTTCCTGTTTGCACTTCAATGAACTCTAAATCAGTAATCGCTTTAATTCCATGCTTAGCACCGGCAGGAATTTCAAGAACATCGCCCGGCTTCACGCGACGAATTTCTCCATTAAAAGCAAATTCCCCTTCACCTTTAATGATGGTCCACACTTCATTACGATGATGATGCATTTGATAGCTTAAGTTTTTACCTGTTTTAACACCTATTCGTTTTGTTATTACTTCTCTTCCATCTTCAAACTTTGTAAAATCTAATACACGATACCAACCCCAGCGACGCTCTTCATACATTGGACGTTGTTCGAAATCACTTACAAGATCCTTAATTTTTGGACTTGCTGCTTTATCTGAAACTAAAATTCCGTCCGGACTCACCGCAACAACGGCATTAGATACCCCTAATACGGTAACCGGAATATCCAATTCATTAATTAAATGAGTGTTTTCCGAAGCTGAAATAACACCTTTACCAATTTGAGTTGTTGCCATTTCTTCCGTTAACGTATTCCATGTCCCAAGATCTTTCCAATAACCATCATAAGGCAATACAACAATATGTTCTGTCTTTTCTACGACCTCATAGTCAAAGCTGATTTTTGGTAACTTATCATACTGCTTTAATAACTCATCATATTGAATTGGAATTCCTTTTTCTTTCAGCAAGGTAATTATGTAATCAAGCTTAAACGCAAACACACCGCAGTTCCAAAGCGCGCCTTGTTCAATTAATTCTGCTGCTTTTTCTTCCGATGGTTTCTCTGTAAAATGACTAACTCTGAAATAATCGTTTTCGCTAGGTTTAGATACAGGAACAATATAACCGTACTTGGCAGATGGGTAAGTTGGTTCTACACCGATTAACGCTAAATCAGCACCACTTATTAGTACGGTTCCCTCTAAATCTTTCACTCTATTAAAAAACTGATCTTCTACATATGGGTCAACAGGCAGTACAGTAACTACTTCGTTTAAGCTAATACCTTGAATGCTGTATAAGTATACCGATGCTAAAGCAATCGCCGGAAAAGTATCACGGCGCATCGGCTCAATAATAATAGGTACATCTTTTCCTAATTGGCTTTGAATCAAATCGACTTGAGATTTACTTGTTGCAATAACAGCCGAGTCAGCTAGGCCGACATTTCCTAATTGCCCCCAGACACGTTGGACCATCGACTGAAGTTTACCATTTTGATTCTCTAAAACTTTTAAAAATTGCTTTGAGCGGGCATCGTTTGATAAAGGCCAAAGACGTTTGCCAGAACCACCTGATAAAAGAACTAGTCTCATAAATCACCTAGCGCTCCTTTAATTTAATTATTTTTTGATATAAAATTCTTCATTTTTATCTACGAAAGTTATTACTTTTTCTTTAGTTAGATTGTTTGATGCTAAGGTTTTGTTGTGTAGCCTACCTAATTAAATCTCATCATCTCATTGGTCCTTCACCTTAACTTGTTCTTGAATTTTTGTTCCATTTTTGATGAAAATAAGCACGTGTTAGCTCCAATAGGGAGCCTTTATGACCAATCTTTAACTAGAGAAGCACTTCTTGTAAGCAATACATAAGCAAAATAATCTATCATTGGTTATAGACTGCGTTTCCACTTTGACTGTAAAACGCTTTGATCTTTAAGTGTTGTTTTCATCCTTAAACCACTTCTTGATTTCCCTTAATGCCATTCTCTGGATCAGGAAGTTGTTCAGATCAACAATTCGATTTCCACGTTTTTCTATTGCCTAATGATAAATCGGACTCCATTACGACAAAAATCTGTCGAATCCCAATAGTCGACATAGCCTTGGCCGAATAGAACATCTGGATCGATTTCAATTGCTCATCTATTTGCACGATCCGCATGTTTGAGAGGTAAAATCACGCCTTTTTCAGGAATCGTATAGTCTTAGTCTTTCTTGATGACGATTCGTAGATTAAAGCACACACCAGCTTTTGTCTTTCCTGAGGTAGCCTAAAAAATTTGTTTATTTTTAACATCTTAATTATTAGATTTTACAATTGAAAAAGGCGATCATATTGAGCATAAACCGCGTTTTTTGAGTAATAACTATTGAAAAACTCGAAAGATAATTTAGACATTTTCTCGTTAACTGTCTTATCAGTTAGCATCTTCATATGATGAACATAATTTTCAATTTTATTTTCGACAATACATTCGCCCTTTAATGGCAAATCGATTCCCTCTATTCCATAGTCTGTAGCAATAACAGGAAGCCCTCTTGAAAAGGCTTCTAAAGCCTTTAACTTTACTCCACTTCCAAATAATAAAGGAACAATCATTGCACAGGCTTTACTAAACAATGAGTCAAGATTATCAACAAAGCCTAACAGTTCTATATTATTGGGGTAATTTTCAGCAATTTCTATTAATTTTGGGCTTGGATTTTTACCTACAATTTGAAGTTTAATATTTGGTATTTCTTCAATTAACTTGTTCATATTTAATTTTATAAAATTATAGATAGACACATTATTATGCGGGATGTTCAAAGCACCTAAAAAAATAAAGATTGGTTCTCCGGTAAAGTTTCTATTGTATAAGATCTCTTTTCGATTGATAACTACTGGGCGAATCGATTTTACAGTTGAACAGTTAGAACGCTCATTTAACAGTTTAGTTTCCTTTTGGCTAATTAATAAACTATTTGAATACGCCTTAGCCGTTTCAATTTCTTTTTTTTTAATTAGCCTTCGTTCAAACTCTAGTAAAAACTTACTAAGTATTCTAAAGGAAACGACTTTTTGTGCAAAAACAGGGAGAAATTTCGAAAAGTTGCCAATTACATTAAAATCAACATCTGGGAATTTTTTAATAAATTTCAACATTTTTTCATATCTTACAGAAAACAAATCATCAAGGTAAACAAACTCTTTCGTATTATTGAATTGATAGCTTTCAAAAAACTGTGAAATCCGAATTGTGTCATAAACAACGATATCAAATCCGTTATTTTCAATATATTCAATCAGTCTCTTTTTTATTTTAGAACTAAACAAAACTGCTTCCTGTATACTTTTTTTTCTTAAGAGTCCTGAATAAATAAATACATTTTTTACCTGTTTTATCACACTTGGTTTATTATATAACTTTACCTTAACAACTGGTTCTTCTTCTAGAAAAGAATCACCAACAACAATATATTCTACATTTCTATTTCCATATCTTTCTATAAAATACTCAAGAATACTAGATAAAATAATTTTTTTGCCATTATCCTTGGGGTAAGGATATTGAGTACTTACAATTAATACTTTCAAAATAATTCTCTCCCTAACAAAGATTTTTTTGAATTTTTGCTACTTTGTTTAAGAACACTTTTGCACTTTTTTCCCAAGAAAATTCTTTTATTCTAGCATAACCTTTAACAATCATATCATTTTGAGTTTTATCATTTGTGAGAATTTCCTCAATTGCTTTTGCTATATCCTCGGGAGAATGGGGATCAATTAAATAGGCAGCATCGCCAGAGACTTCTGGAAGAGACGTTAGATTAGAAGTGATTACTGGAGTCCCACAAGCCATTGCCTCTAATATAGGTATTCCAAATCCTTCAAAGAATGAAGGAAATACAAAAATGTTGGCCATCTCATAGATATATGGCAAATCTCCATCTTCTACATATCCAAGAAAATGGACTCGATCCTCAATATTAAACTTTCGAGCCAGGTGTTTTAATTCTTGAAGGCCATTTCCTTTTGCACCAACTACTACTAAATCACAAACCTTTTTCTGATTATCGATAGAATATTTAATAGCATGTATAACATTTTTCAAATTTTTCCTCGCCGTTGCCGTACCAACAAATAAAAGGTATTCTTGTGGGAGATTATGCTTTTCCCTTACTTTCTCTTTATAGTTTTTTTCGTATTTACCCGTAAATAAGTTGCGATTGTATGAACAATATGTAATATCCAATTGGTTATCAGATACATTTGTATAATGCTTTAATATTGTTTCCTTTGAATATTTGGAAACTGTTAAAATATTTGTATTACCCAAAAGACTTAATCTTAAGAAAATCCGTAAATAAAGTGAGTGTAAGCTTGAATGATATTGTTTAGCTTCAATGAACGCTAAATCATGTACTGTAATAATACTTCTTTCACTCGGAAAAGATATAGGTCTTACAAAATTAGGTCCCCAGAAAATGTCTATTTTAAACTTTTTTAAGTATGGTGGAAGTAAAACATTTAGCCAAAATGGTTGATAAACCTGTTCTTTCCTGAATAAATTTCGATATTTATTTACTTCTATATAATTAACATTTTTTTGCTTAAATTTATATTTTATTGGTCTATCTGAAAAAAGATAATATTCATTTTTTAAATCCTGTTTAAGTATTTCTCCCAACATATTCTCAAGATAATTTCCAATCCCTGTTTTATTTTGTGAGAGTTTTCTTGCATCAACGGCAATTCGCATTATCTTTCATCCTTACCTTTCATATTATCAAAATAACTACTTAAAAAGACCGCTAACAAAAAGCAAAAATCGAAATATGATTAAAATCAAAGTTTACTAATAAGGAATTAGCTAAACAGAACGCATATTTACTATAGTTTCCACTCCACTTTTTTCTAGTTGGTTAGCATCCCAACAGGGGTTCAAGCATGCTGTGCCTATGACAAAGGTTTTGTTTTCTCGCAAATGGTGTTGTCCAAATACGAGCTTGCGCTGTAGCACGAACTCGTTTCAGACACTACTATGAAGAAAATGGCTGCGATTCATACAATGACAAGATATATGGACCAAGGCATGATATCCGTCAACTTTACGGAGAACCCCTCTGGCGTCCATCATGTGTTAGTGGCAAACAGTCAGTTGGCAATTAAGCATATGCATCTATTTCTGTATAATTATAACTTGATATGCAGTGGCGATCATGATAGGCTCGCTTGCATGCAAAATAATATGGTTGGCTCTTTTACATAAAATCATGACCGCAGAGGCCCCATGTAAAGTAGTGTGATGAATGAGTTAATATTCAATCGACCGAATCCTCTTATTTGCCATTTGGTACATTATTTAATTACCAAAAACACATCATGTATACAAGGTGACGTTTAATCGTTTTGGAGTAGTACAAGGGCAAGTTCCAGTTTATTAATACATGTACAGTTTACGTTGATGTACTAAGCTATCATAAAACAAGGAAGCTCCTTTCCAGAATAGTTAACTGCACATCTATTCAATCGAAAGAACGCTTCCTTGTCGCTTCTTATATTAATGGTAGGTTTTTGTAAACTTAAAAAATAACTCAATGAGCTATCTCAAACGATAAATGTCACCCAATTCTCCTAGGTCTAGGTTTAATCGATTGGTGATCATCCGAATCACATTACCAACTGAGTTCACTGCTTAGTGACTAACTGAAAGACATTCCCCATTCTTGTTGTGTAATCCCTATAACGACCATAAAATCGGTTCATATCGGACTATTTTGTAATATAGGAAAGGATTCTAAAACACAAACGACTGCATTCTTTTTGAGGCGCGGAAAGCGAAAAAATTCATTCATCGAAGTAACAATCAAATTTTTCGTCGTCCACTTAACCACGATGAAAACATACGTTGTATCTTATTAGTCAATAAGTTGTTCCAATTGGGTTCAATTATTTTTCCCTGCAGGAATCATGATTACTTTTTCAGGATAGCCCGTATCCTGCCCCAAACCAAGCCGTAAGTGAACCTTAATACAGAATTTGGTTTTACAAAGCGTCACCTATGATATTTTCTATAATGATTCAGCCATAGGGTGGGCGCGTAGTCCCTTTCGTTGTTGAGGATAAGCATATACAAACTATAATAAATACACTTTCGTTGTTAACTTTTTCATATTTATTTTTCTTGCTTATACTCCTCTATTCTTTGCATAAATCTGACAGAATGGAGTTGGTGTAACCGCCAAGTAGAAATGAACACTTTTTTACTTAATAATGCTGAATAAGAGTGAACACTTTTTTCCAGTAGAGACGTGCACTTTATTTGGAGAGGCGGGCATGATAGCCTATGTAAGCTGAGCCAGATGTATTGGTACAGCTGGCTTCCTGGCTAATAATCTTGCCCGCAGAGGCTCCATGTAATGTGACAATATGCCTGCACTAACTTCCAGTAAAGTGTTCACAACTAATTAGTAAACAGTGTTCAAAATTATCAGGCGGTTACAGTTGGAACTGTGATTTACAAAAAAGAGAAAATTGTTCTTCCTTTTTTTTCTTAGAGTTCATCCTTTATATTGGATTTAGACAGGGAATCAACTGACCATCCATTCATTATATAGATTTTCTTATTGAATTTTTTACAATTTAAATTTTTTAAATTGAATTAATGCAACGCTAGTGACTTTCTTTAAAATATAAACCTAACAATACACCACTTAGCATTAATAATTCTGCTGATTCTACAAAATTCATTGTAGCTCCAAATGAGAAAATAGAAAACATAACACCCACTAAAAATATACTTTTCCTTTTCTCTAAATCTAGGAATAATGTCTTCATAACAAAATAAATTATGATTGGTATTATTAAATAGCCGCAAGTTATTAGTATATAAATAAAAAAATTATCCGCAGGGTTGTACTTATCTAGTTCAAAATACATTTGAGGAGTACCAATCCCCCCAAGACCTCTACCAAATATAGAGAAATAAGAATCATTTAATAAATTTAATGCATTAGGCCACGTGTTAAATACTCGATCAAGATAGGAACTAAAAACTAAGTTCAATAAATCAATCGAAATTGAATGCGTTGAACTTAGATTTGTATTTACAATAGAAGTATAAAAAGGTGGGATTAATCCGTAAAATAGTAAAAACATCATAAAAAATTTGAAGAATATTTGTATAAAGACCCTACCCTGTTTAAAACTTATAGAATAAAAAACCTTTAGCATTACATATAGAATGAAAAACATAATTATCGAAAAATAAGCTGTTTTAGAAGTAGTTAAATAAATACCATAACCTCCCAATATTAGTACAATAAAATCATAGATTTTTTTTAAAACATTTTGCTTAGATAGTTCCTGATAATAGGTATATATAATAAATCTTATAATTATTAAAGCCGACAACAAATAGGCACTTGAAAAAGAAGATCTTTGAAAACCTGCTAATCGTTCTACCCCATTCATAGTCCAATAACGATTTGCTTGAACAACATGACCTGCTATTTCATACACACTATTTTGCCACGGTAAAATATATAGCTTATCTAAAACCAGGCCTAAAACTATAATTGGTATAGAAAATCTATACAAAAATTCAAAATATTCTTTATTAACTCCATAATAGTTAACAGCAAAATAAAAAGCAAAAAAAGGAAGAAAAATATTTATTGAAAATAAGATTTGTTTTAAAGCTAATCCGTTAATTAGCCCCACTATTAAACCAATAACCATGAGGATAATTATAAAAAATATAGCTTTATTTAACTTTAAAGAATTTAATATATTAATTGTCCCTGAAGCTATAATTATTAGTAATAAAATCTTATTTAAATATATTAATTGCGGATAACCTAAAAGACCCAAATAATATCTAAGCGGAGATTCAAACATATAAGTAAAAAGCCATAATGACAAGATAACTCTAACTTTGTTTTTCATTTTCGCCTAACCTTTAAAAATTTATTATAAAAATTTATGTGTTTTTGTAGAAGCTGATGAGAACCAAAGTTTAAGCTATATTTATAACACCTATTTCTCCAAAGATTTCTTTGCTCATTTGTATAACTATAATATTTTTTTAAAGTCAACTTAAGAGAATTAACAGAATTCGGCTCAAAAAGAAAAATCTTATCAATTATTATCTCTGGGATGCCGCCAATTGCGGAAGCGCAAACAGGAGTTCCTTGAATATATGACTCAATAATTACTCTTCCAAACGCTTCGTCAACTATTGAGGGGAGAATGGTTAAATCAACTTGACTCATTAATTTTCTTATCTCCTCTACACTTTTTTTCCCTTTGAATTTTATTCTTGGATCTCCATTTGCTGCTTTCATCAAAAACTCAATATCCGGACCTTCACCGCAAATTATTAAACTTTCTATTATATTTACTGGTAATTGTCGTACAGCTTCAATTAGTAAATGTACACCCTTATCAAATGTGGCTCTTCCGAAATAACCCAGTGATAATGCTTTTTTTCTTTCATCTAAAAATATTTTCGGAGGTATAGAAATTATTTCATCAACTGAATTAAAGATTACATCTTTTTCCGCATTCTTAAAAAACCCATATTTTAAATGCTCATCTAAGATATAATTAGAAATTCCAATTACCCCATCAACATTATTACTAAAAAACTGATTATATTTCCTAAGGAAATAACGTGGAACACTAAACTTTATAGGTCTTAGCAAACTAGAATCTCTTAAAGTATGAATTACGGGAATGTTAAGTGATTTACCTAATTTCCAAGCCAATACCCCTATACCAGATAAATTTTGGGTATGAATTAAAGCTGGTTTTATCTCATATAATAAATTTTTTATTTCTTTATACTGAATAATATTGAAAGCATTAATAATATGCCAAATTATTTTTTGTAAAGGATGTTTTGTTTTAATATCACCTAACCAAAATATATTATTTATTGGTAGTCTCCAAACAGTAATATCATTAATAACTTCTTTTTTTACTGTCCTAGTTTGATGTCCGACAGTAATAATGTTTACCTCAAAGTAATTTGCTAGTAACTCCGCAAGCTGTTTCGTAGAAATTTCTGCACCACCGATAAGAACTGGGAAATAAAAACTATTTATAATAACAATTGGAATACGTTTCATAAATTCTAACAACCTCTAATATTTAAAAAATAGTACTCGTGCAAAACGCATGATGATGCATAAATGATCGATCCTCTAGACTATAATTTTAAAATAAATATACCATTTTAAGATTAAAATATTTAATATTTTGTTCTCGGCTTGAATTTAAATCCAGATAGAAGACCTTTAATAATAACAAAAATCTTATATATCTTGAAAGTATCAGATTTCAAGCACCTAATACAATCTATTAAACTTCTGATAATATATTTCATAAGTAATTTATTGTTATGATGTTTACGAAGTATATATACAAAATTTCTATATGAATAATAATAATTTTTTATTCTATTTTTCTCTTTTTCGCTAACAATACTTAAGACCATTTGCTGTTTTCTTTTATGCAAAACTTCACTAGTACCTACTAAATAACCTTCATATTTATTAGTTATTCTTGTAGTATACTCTGTATCATCTCCCCAAATAAACATCTCTTTGATTGGTAATCCAATATCTCTAATAACATTTGTATTAATGAGTACTGATACAAAAGTGGCAGATTTAACTTTTACTATACCCATTTCTAAATATTTTCCCCACTCTGGATAACAACTATTTCCTACTCTAAAGTCAATTTCTGGGACGTTCATAGATGAACCATCTTCGCCGATTACCCTACTGCATAAAAAACCGATATTAGGTAGCCTTTCGCTGGCTTTTAATAACTCTTTTAGAGCATCCTCATTAGGTATAACATCATCATCCATTAACCATACCCAATCATAACCTTTTTGTATAGCTCTTTTAATTCCCTCATAAAATCCACCAGCACCGCCTGTATTATTTGGCATTTTTACATAGTGAATATTTAAGTTGTTCTTATAACTTAAGATGATATTTGTGATTTCCCAAGACTCCTCTAGATTAGAAGGAGGACTTTTTTCTAAAAACTTTTTTTCCACAAGAAATTCTTCAGTTAGATCTGTTGACGCATTATCAATAATATATATGGCACTAAGAGGTAAAGACTGATTAATTACCGCTGTTAAAGTCTCTACTAATAGATGTTTTCTATTATATGTGACTACAACAGCACATATTGTATCTTCTACTTTATTCATCTATAACTTCTCCTTGTATATCTTCTCTTTGAATATTTTAAGTGCTTTAGCAACCACCGCATCCATATCATAATACTGGTATTCTGCTAATCTGCCAGCAAAAATAACATTATCTAATTTATCTGCTTCTTTTTTATAAAGTTTAAATAAAATTAAATTTTCTTCATTCTTAATCGGATAATATGGTTCATTTTTGTTAGGGTCATATTCCTGTGAAAATTCTTTTACAATTGTAGTTTTATTTGTTTTTTGACCTGTTAAATGTTTGAATTCTGTAATTCTCGTAAAACTGTAATTATTCGGATAATTTACAGTTCCCACTTCTTGAAACTGTTCCATATCTATTGTCTCAAATTTAAAATTTAAAGAACGATATGGAAGATTTCCATGTTTATAATTAAAGAAATAATCAATAGGGCCTGTATATATTAATTTTCCTTCAAATTTTTGATCAAATAACTTTATTTCCCCTGTCTCGAGATTCATATCAATAACCTCTTTATAATCTGTATTAAGAAGAATTTTTATATATGAATGATCTAACATATTTTCAAACATTTTAGTGTAACCATACTTAGGCATTCCTTGGAACTGGTCCTGAAAATATCTATTATCTCTACTTATATAAACAGGGACTCTTCCTGTTACTGTAGGATCTAAGTCCTCAGGTTTTACTCCCCACTGTTTAATTGTATAGTTTAGAAAGATTTTCTCATATATATAGTTTGCCAAAAATTGAAGATCATCATCATTTACTTCTCTTAATTTAAGTATTGGGATTTTAACGTTAAAACCAAAATGCTTAATTAATTTTTCTTCAAGCTTTTTAGCTAAACTATTTGGGAATACTTCATATAAAGTATTTAAATTAAATGGAATTGGTACTTTCTTACCATCTATTAACCCTAATACATGATGTTGATAAATTAACCACTCTGTAAATTGGGATAGATAATCCCAGACTTCTTTAGAGCGTGTGTGAAATATATGAGGTCCATACTTATGAACTAATATTCCTTCTTTATTATAATAATCATACGCGTTTCCACCAATGTGATTCCGTTTTTCTATAATAATCACTTTTTTATTAAGCTGAGTTGCTATTCTTTCTGCTAGAACACTCCCCACAAATCCAGCACCAACAATAATATAGTTAAACATCCTTTTGTTTACCTCCAAAAAATCTAATTCCTTTTCTATTTAAATATAAAAGCATAGACATAGAAACAATGGTTTCAGTAATAAGCACAGAGGTTGCGGTTCCGATATGTTTAAAAGTTGGAACTAAGATAAAAGCTGATAAAATATTAAATAAACTTGATAAAATTAAAATAGTTGAAAAAGCTTTTTTATAGTTAAAAGTTAACATTGTTTGAATACCTAATATGTTACTCAAACCAACAATAAAAGGTAAAAAAGAAAGAATTTTCACTATAATAATCGATTCTTCATATTTTGTCCCTAAAACAAGGTTAACTAAGATATGAGAGAAGTAAAATAGAAAAAGTGAGGTAGCAAAAGTCACAATTCCTATTCCACAAAAAATTTTGCTTATAAAAGTCAAAGCCCTTTCTTTTGATTGTTGAGCTAAATTATTAATATAGGGGTAAATTGTTTGCGAAACAGGCTGAATTAATCCTTGTACGGCTTTTACTAATTTCTCACCTGAGGCATAATATCCCACAATCACATTATTGGTGAACAATCCTAGGATAAACGTATTGCTTATCGTATAAAGACTGGTAGCTATTGAAGAAATAAACACATACCATCCCTCTATTAACTGCTCTTTAATCATTTTTAAAGAAGGAATAGAGTAACACACTTTAAATTTACTAAATACGATAAATATTGATACACATCCTATTAATATAGAAGCGACAGAATTGATTATAGGAACATATTTAAAATCACTAACTTCCCTTATAAAAATAAAAATACATAACATAGAGATTAATCGAGTACTTATATTTAGAACCGTAATATATTTCATTTTCTCTAAACCTTGAAAAAACCAAACAGGAAAGAGAACATTGCCAATAACTATTCCAAAAGTATAAAAGTAAATATAAGAATGATACTTGAATTTATCAAATAAAGATACTGTTACATACAATAATAGAAGGCTAAGAATCATAAAAAATAACTTAATTGTTAGAACACTAGACAAAATCTGAGAAATTTTCTTCTTATCATTTCTATTTATTGAAATCTGCCTTGTAGCCGTTAAATTGAATCCATAATCTGTAATTAAAATGAAATATTGAATAAAAGCTTGTGAGAAAGATATTAAACCAAACTTTTCGGGTCCCAATATCCTTACAAGATAAGGGAATGTAATTAAAGGAAGAATATAATTTGCACCTTGCAGAATTGTTAAAGAAATGAAATTTTCGAACAATCTTTTCTTATCTGACATTATTTATTTACCCTTTTTGTTTTGATTTTATTTATAATTTTTATAAAACAAAAAACCCCTTATTTTAGTGGGGCTAATGACATTTCATTTATTTTAAGCTATAGCTTATAAGTATTTAGCTTTAATATCTTTAGTATTTTAAAAAGCATCTTTTGAACCAAATAAAACAAGTACAGTTTTAAAGATAATTTTAAGATCAAAAAGAATGGATCGGTTCCGAATATATTGTAAATCTAATTCTACCATTTCTTTAAAGCCGACATTGCTGCGGCCGCTTATTTGCCATAAGCCTGTACATCCCGGAGTCACAAGGAGGCGTTGTCTATCATATTCCGTATATTTCTCTACCTCTCTTGGTAAAGGAGGACGCGGTCCAACGAGACTCATGTCCCCTTTTAAAACGTTCCAAAGCTGCGGTAGTTCGTCAATGCTCGTTTTGCGGATGAATCTTCCTACCCTCGTCACTCGAGGATCATTTTTCATTTTAAACATTGCGCCCGTTACTTCATTATATTTTAATAAATCCTTCAATCTTTCCTCGGCATCAGAAACCATCGAGCGAAACTTATACATTTTAAATTCTTTTCCGTTTTTCCCAACACGAGTTTGAGAAAAGAAAACAGCTCCTTTTGGATCCTCGACTTTAATTGCAATAGCTACAACAAAAAATAGTAAACTCATAAGAATAAGACCAACAATTGCACCGATGATATCCATCACCCGTTTCGCAGTTAAATAAAATTTATTTTCGTCTAGTAATTGTTGCTGTGAAATTTTCTGGGGTGTATTAGTATGTACATGCTGTTTCGCTAATTCAGACGGCATATCGCTTTAATCCCCCCATTCATTCAGCCTAGTTTTCTTTCACTTTTTCTTGTTGTACAATCTCTTCTATAAACTTCAAAAGATCCGTACGTAAATCGTCATGTTGCAACGCAAACTCAATCGTTGTCTGAATAAATCCTAATTTCTCGCCTTCATCGTTGCGTTTTCCTTCAAACTCATAGTCAAACACCGACTGGATTTCGTTCAGCTTTTGAATTGCATCGGTAAGTTGAATTTCCCCTCCGGCACCTGTTTCTTGTTTTTCTAGGAATAGAAAGATTTCCGGTGTAAGTATGTATCGGCCCATAATCGCTAAGTTAGATGGCGCGGTTCCTGGTGCTGGTTTTTCGAAAAAATTGCGCACTTGGTAGCGGCGTCCTTGTTGCTCGATAGGATCAATAATGCCATATCGATGGGTTTGGTTGTCAGGAACAGCTTGTACACCAATGACAGAGCTAAGCGTTTGTTCGTATTGGTCAATCATTTGTCGTAAACATGGTGTCTCTGCTTGTACAATGTCATCGCCAAGTAAGACGGCAAACGGTTCGTCCCCGATAAAGTTGCGCGCACACCATATACATGTCCAAGCCCTTTTGGTTCTTTTTGGCGAATGTAGTGGATATCCACTTTTGACGGCTCTTTCAAGTTCTCAAGCAGATCAAATTTTCTTTTTTCAATTAAGTTTTGTTCTAGCTCAAATGCATTATCAAAGGTCTTCGATCGCGCGTTTTCCTTTTCCCGTAACAATAATAATGTCTTCTATACCAGATTCAATCGTTTCTTCGACGATGTATTGAATCGTTGGTTTATCAACGATCGGCAATATTTATTTCGGCATTGCTTTTGTAGCCGGCAAAAATCTTGTTCAGATTCCCGCTGCTAGGATAATCGCCTTTCTTACCTTCTTCATTCAAACATCTCTCATTTAAAAAATTCTTTTTAAAATATATAAAACTAAATTTCTATTATCCGATATAAATTATAGACACCTAGTTTTAGCATCTCTCTCAAAAAATTTTTTTAAAAATATATAAAACTAAGTGTCTATTATCCGAATAAATAATAGACACCTAGTTTTATATAAAATGAAATGTGAAATGGGCATCTAACCCGCCCTCACGCCACACCATCGACGACAGGCGTCTAAGGTGAACGGACCGTCATCGTCCTCCACCCACAGCATGGCCGAGTGCCTCCATGGATAACGGACAGGAAGCCTCGCCGGTCAGGTTTTATCCTGACAACTGTTGCTAAAGACAAAAATAAACTTATTTAAAAATCCCTAAAAACTTTTTCGTTTTTACTCTTTTTGGCTTTTCTATATAGACGGCATTCCCTTGCACTAGAAGTTCAGCATTTTCTATAAACAAGTACACCATGTCTACTCCGTATTTTTTTTCAATTTCATCTAATGCTTCGTTTATCTTAAATGTTCGATTCGAGATATTATGAGCATCTGAAGCGATAAAGTGGGTTAAGTTAGCTTCTATTAATTGCATTGAAAACTTTTTAATATTTTTCCCGAAGTGGCCTGTAATACTAGAAGCGGTTACTTGGGTTAAGGCTCCCTTTTTCACGAGGTTGTATAATAGGTCCGGTTGTTCGATGATCTCTTGATTTCGTTCCGGATGAACGATAATAGGTGTCAAACCTTGCATTTGAATATCGAACAGCAATTGTTCTGTATATCGGGGTAAATGATTAAAAGGAAGCTCTATAAATAGATACTTCCCTTTATTACATAAAGTTAAGATTTGATCCTGGTTATAATCTTCCAAGATCTCTCCATATATTCTCGGTTCTTGGCCGGGCAACACATGAAGCGGGATAGATTGTTTCATTAAGGAAAGGTTTAGTTCTTCTACTTTTTCTAAAATTCTTTGTTTCGTATTTTTATAATATCCGTTGTTATGATGAGGTGTTGCAATGATTGTCTGAATCCCTTCTTTAACAGCAGCTTTCGCCATTTGAATACTGTCTTCTAAATTTCTTGCCCCATCATCAATTCCAGGCAAAATATGACAATGTATATCAATCATTACAATCACCCCACATATTTCCCATTTATTTTCCTTTTAATAGTAACATACTCACAGGATTTGTAAATGGGAAAATTTTGTCGAATCCAAATTATTTCCCGCCGTAATAATAGTAATATTGGTTGCCTTTTACTTTTTTATTATTTAATACTACACCCAGAATTCTGGCATTTGCAGCCTGCAGCATCTCTTTTGCCTTTATTGCTTGTTCAATCTCTGTCTTTCCGCTTGAAACGACGAGGATTGTCCCGTCACAACGATTTGCCATAATTTGCGCGTCTGTCACTGCTAAAATAGGTGGTGTATCAAACAGAACAACATCAAATTCCTCATATACTCTTTCTAAAAACTCATCCATTGCTTTTGATCCTAATAATTCTGCCGGGTTTGGAGGGATTGGGCCGCTCGGTAAAACATAAAGTTTTTTTTCATCTGTTTGAACAACAGCTTCCATCAAATCCATTTGTCTTGTTAATACATTTGTCAGACCAATGGTATTCATTAAATTAAAGGTATAGTGGACAGTTGGTTTCCGCATATCTGCATCGATCAAGAGAACGGTTTTTCCCTGTTGAGCAAAGACAACAGCCAGGTTTGCAATTGTAGTCGTTTTTCCCTCTCCAGGTCCAGGAGACGTAACTATTAATGAGCGGATTTCTTTATCAATAGAAGAAAACTGGATGTTCGTTCGGATGGTTCTATATTGTTCCGAAATAGGCGACTTAGGATTTAGTTTTGTAATTAATTTGCGTTTATGTTGTAAAAGAGCTTTTTTCTTATTTTTAAGAACCAACTGTCTCACCTCTATATCTCGCCTTCCGTTCCGATCTTATACTTGAATCATTTTGCTCATCAATTGTCGCAATGACGCCAAGCACTGGAAGTTCCAATAATTTTTCAATATCCTGTTCTGTTTTTATTGTGTTATCCAGATATTCTAGTAAAAATGCTAATCCAACACCTGTCATCAAACCGACAACTAGCGCAATGGCAATATTTAATAATGGTTTTGGTTTAACAGGAGCTTGATTATCTGTAACAGTAGCTTTTGCAAGAATGCTTACGTTATCTACATTCATAATCTTAACGATTTCTCTTTTAAAGACTTCAGCCGTTTTGTTTGCAATTTTAGCAGCCTGATAAGGATCAGGATCTTGTACGGAAATATTAACTACCTGTGAATCCTTTTCACTTTGGACATTTATCTTTTCATTGAGTTCTTCGGTAGTCATGTCCAAATGAAGCTCTTTAATTACTAAATCCAATATTGCAGGACTCTTTATGATCACATTATAAGTATTAATTAATTGCAAGTTTGTTTGTACTTCATTGTAATTGTATAAAGCCTGTTCGTTTTTTGCTTGGTTAACTAGGAGTTGTGTAGACGCCTCGTAAATCGGAGTTAGGAAAAAATAACTGACAACTCCACTAACCATGACTGACATTAAAGTGACAATTAAGATTAAACTTAGCCTCTTCCTTAGTGTCATAAATAATTCTCTTAAACTTATTGTCTCTTCCATTGTGTCCTCCCTAACATTCAGATGAAAAAACTATGTCATATTATATCATATTATGTTGTCAATTCTTGTTTCTCTTGTCATAATTTTAATATAATCTTTACAAGAACTAATTGATGAAAAAGCCGAAATGATTCTTTTTGAACCAAAGACAATGAAATAGTAAGAATAGAAGATTCTTTGGATAACATTACGAAGATCATGACGGAAGTTAAAAACAACGATCAAGAACTCAATAGAAAAGGCTGTCTCATAAGGGTCAGACCCTTATGAGACAGCCTCTTAATTCAACTCTAAATGTTTTTTCAATTCACTTTGGACTCTTTGTTTTTCTTTGTCGCTGACAATTAAATAAAAAACGCCATTTATTCTTGTTCCATTGCCCTTAATCGTCATTTGTTCAATATGATTGCCTGCAGTTTTATAATTCTTTTGAATTTGAACCATTTCATCAAAGGTTAAGTTTGTTTTTACATTGCTGCCCAGCGCCTTAAAAATCTCATCATAGTTGGTTAACGTCGACAAACTTGCACCTTCTTTAATCACTGCTTGAATGATCTCGCGCTGCCTTAATTGTCGGCCATAGTCTCCCCTTGGATCATCATATCTCATCCGCGAAAACTTTAAAGCCTTTTCACCGTTTAAGGTAATTTCTCCTTTCGGAAAATGGACTCCTTCATACGTAAAGTCCAAGTCATTATTAACGGTTACTCCACCGACAGCATCTAAGATATCTTTAAAACCTTCCATATTAATCTGCATATAGTAATCGATTGGAATGTCCAGGAAGTTTTCGACTGTCGCTATTGACATTTCAACCCCGCCAAACGCGTAAGCGTGATTAATTTTATCTTCTGTTCCTTTTCCGACAATCTCAGTGCGGGTGTCGCGCGGGATGCTTAACATTTTTACTGAGTTTTTATTAGGATTTACTGTTAAAACAATTATTGTATCTGACCGTCCCCGGTCTCCTTTCCGTTCATCGACTCCTAACATGAGAACGGAGAATGGCTGCTTTTTCTCTAATGCAACCTGTTCCTTGCGCTTTTCAGATGTTTTCCGGTCAATTGGATGATGCATCGCTTCTACTGCATTTGTGAACGATTTATAGACCGAGTATCCATAGGCTCCTGCTCCGAATATCAATAATAAGAGAACGGCCCCTGTAATGCGAAGCCAGGTTCTCTTTTTCTTTTTCTTTTTCTTTCTCTTTTCAACTCTCATTTTGGGCAACCTCCCAAGCTTTGCAAAAAAATAAATCTAAACAATCTTAAGCATAACAGATATTTTTGAATCTGAACAAACAATTTTTTACAATATTCTACGAAATTCGCACTATTCATTTCACAAAATGTATGGATTGTCTTGAAGTCAAGTAAACTAAGACATAAAATAATAGGAAAGGAAAAGGCCGTTTATCCCTCTCATACTTAATTTGCTAGGCAACAATTGGAGTTCTACCGTCGTGAGATTCTAAAATACTTGTATTCTGTATCGGTTAATTCTGAAGGAGTTTTTCCAGGCTCTTTTCAATTCGTTATTAAAGATTTTAATTCATTCCTCTAGTATTATTTCTTGTATAACTACTCTCATTCCTAACTAATATTTAATCAAACATTTGATTAATAAAATGAAATATGTTTTCTCGCATATCTTTAAAAAAATTCAGCCTCCCACTGAAACTTGTTCAGCAAGAGGCTTTCAGGTTTACTTAACATTTCGACTATGCCATTTCCATGCGCTTGCGATAATGTCTTCAAGTGAATATTCCGCTTTCCAGCCAAGTTCTTCATAAATTTTTTGCGATGATGCGACAAGGCGGGCCGGGTCACCCGGGCGGCGGTCGGTGTATTCGATAACGGCTTTACGGCCTGTAACTCTTTCGCACGTTTCAATTACTTCTTTAACGGAATAGCCTAAGCCGTTGCCGAGGTTGTAGATCGCGGTTTTCTTTTTGCCGTCAAGCAGTGCTTCTAAAGCAAATATATGCGCCCGCGAAAGGTCGGTAACATGGATGTAGTCACGAATGCATGTGCCGTCCGGTGTATCATAATCCGTACCAAAGACAGAAATTTTCTCGCGCTGGCCTAACAAGTGCTGTAAAACAA